>JAFTDD010000029.1 GCA_017454355.1 Muribaculaceae bacterium | reverse complement strand
TTTAGGGGTTTAGAGGTTTAGAGGTTTAGAGGTCAAGAGGTTTAGAGGTTGAGCCATTTGCTGTCGCAAATGGGGATAAATGTAGGGCCTGGTCTTGGCGTGGCCGTCTCAAAGTCAAATGCATTATTCCCGAGCGCGATAGCGCGAGGCTCAACCTCTCAACCCTCAACCTCTCAACCTCTAAACCTCTAAACCTTTCAACTTTACTTCTCGGGCTGGACGACTTTGAGGCGGTCACCGCTGCCCTTGGCCACGGTGCGGTAATAGTCGGGCGTGTAGCCGCCGAAGACGGGCTGCACGGGCATGCCGGCCTCGTTGCGCTCAAAGTGGCCGTCTTTCTCCTTCTTGATGTTGCCGTCAAGGTATTTCACAAACAGGTATTCGCCCAGTTTGCGGTATCGCGCCGTGGCGTCCTGCGCGGCGTTGATGCTGTAGTTGCTCAGCAGTTCAACGGCATCGGCCGGCGTGCTCTTGTACACTGCCGTTGCCTTGGCCTCCACCTGTGGCTGCATCGCGGCGAAATTGTCTTCGATGCTCGACTGCACGCGGCGGATGTCGCCAATCATCTGTGAGTAGCGGGCGTAGGCTTGATTGGCCACCCAGTTGTTCACCCAGAAGGCCTTGTCCCAGTTCAGTTCAAGCAGGTCTCCGCCACCCGGGGCGTAACTTGCAGGAGCCTCGGTCAGGCAGCAGTACAACGGCACAAACACGGCGGTGTTGGCATCGTCAACGCCAAACCACAGCACGCCGCCCACGGGGTCGGGCAGCCACGAGCGCATCTGCGAGACAAACACCCATCCCGTCTGCTGGGTGGCGATGGCGCGCTCCATGCAATAGGTGACGCTATCCACCGTGAACTCCATCGGACGCCAACGGTAGGGCACATCGTAGGCAATCTTTGCGCCCGGGTCCACCGTCATGTCGAACGGTGTGCCCTCAAAGTGGTCGCGCATCATCGCCTGCACGTCGCGCACGCTCACCTTGTGGTCGGGCTTCACACAGAGTGGCATCACCTCGGCGCCGCGTTTGCCGTTGATATAAGGCAGATAGCGGTCCATGCCGGAGGCGTGGCGGTTGAAGTAGGCCCACACGCGCGCGTCGCAGCCGCGCAGCGTGCCAAAGTCGGCCGGCGCGTATGCCGCCGAAAAGTCAAACTCGCTGTCCTTGCCGTTGAAGTAGCCCATCTTGCGTGCAAACGAGATCACGTCGGGCGAGTAGATGCAGTTCTTCTTGTCGTTCAGCGGGAAGCGGTGGATGCGAGCCTGATTGGCGTGACCGGCGATGCAGTCATCGGGCACACGCATGGCCACCCACACGGCGCCTTTCTCCTTGTCGCCCTTGCCGATAAGATCCATAATCCACACCTCGTTGGGGTCGCCAATCGAGAAAGACTCGCCCTCGCTCACGTAGCCATAGTCGGCCACGAGGCGTGTCATCACGTCGATAGCCTCGCGTGCCGTGCGAGCGCGCTGCAGCGTCACGTAGATCAGGCTGCCATAGTCCATGATTTCGCCCTCAACGGTCTTCCACAGTTCCTCGCGACCGCCGAAAGTGGTCTCGCCGATAGTCAATTGGTGCTCGTTGATGTTACCCACCACGTGGTAGGTGTGCGCCACCTCGGGAATCTGCCCATTGAGTTTGCCGGTTTCCCAATCCACGATGTCGCGCATGGCGCCGGCCGGGTGGTCGGCTGCGGGTTGCATAAACAACTCGCCGTAATGCGTGTGGCTATCGGCGGCATACGAGATGATGGTTGACCCGTCGGCACTCGCGTTCTTGCCAACAATCAGGTTGGTGCAGGGCATTGCCGTCAGCGCTCCCGCCACCATCACGGCCATTGCGGCCAGTCTGGAAAAAGAATGTTTCATATCTATTGCATATTTTTTGTGATTACTCAAGTTTCTATAGTAGATAAATTGATAGTTCTGAGAAATGTAGGGGCAGAATTTATTAATGTGATTATCAATCACTTTTACATTAGAAACATTAGGTTTTTAGTTTTTGGTCGGTTGGGCTACTGTCAAGACGCAGTCACCGTCTATAATCCTGGTCCATAGCGAGAAACCATCAGATTGTAGAGCCTGGTCTTGGCCTGGCCGGGATGCGGGGCAGGACAGTGTATATTGCGCCAGAGTCCTTTCTCCCTCGCTCGCTCGGCCAGGCCAAGGCCAGGCCCTACAAAGCGGCGGTGAAACCTCTGTCTTAAACATCGCCTCCTTGGCAGTCCACGCCACAATGTTTGCCGTCACATCGTCGTCGGCAATCAGAGCCAACTCTTCAGGCGATAGGAATCGATTGCGCACTCGCAGCACTTTATGCGAAATGCGCTCCACGTCCACGCCCACCGGCCCCTTGTTGCTCACGGCGATCGCCACAATACCACGCGTGTGGCTGATGCTGAAGCCCGGCACCGGTGGCTCAAGATAGGGTGCGCCGCTCGGCTTGTGAAGCAGCCGCGCGTCCGTGCCCATGGCCGTGGCGATAAGCAGCCGCTCGGCCAGCCACTCGCAGCGCCTTGCCGCCGACCGCGTGGCCGGCAACGCCTCGCCCGACTGCAGTCGCTCCCACAATCCGACCAGTTCACGCTCGCTCTCAGTCAGCCGCCACAGCCACACCGTCACGCCGCCGTCCGTCAACACTCTCTCTGCTTCCGGCATGTCTCGTTTTTTAGGTAAACCTCAATTCCGCTGGGCTCGATATTTCTCTCTCGAAAATTTCCGAAAAATATTAATTATCTCCCGTGAATTTACGTGAATTATCGTGAATAAAATATTTTACGGAAATTCACGGAAATTCACGGGAGATTAATTTTCGAGAATTTTCGTGAGTATATTATGGTTGCGGATTTTAGGAATATTTTTATTGTTTTTGATTGTCTTTATTGACTTTATTGTCATCTAAATGATTGCGCGTGACCTTGATTTTGTCGATGCGGTATTTGATGACTTTCATCACGGTGAGTTTGAACGGGCCGGCCTCGAGCTCCTCGCCCTCGCTGAGGAAGTCGCCCTTGAGGCTGAGCATCAGGCCGGCGAGCGTCTCGGCCTCCTCGGCCGCGTCGCCCAGCGCGTCGTCCTCCACCTCGGTCACACGGCAGAAGTCGGTGAGCGGCGTGTTGCCGTCAAAGATGAACGTGTCGGTGCCGATGCGCGTGTAGAACTTCTGCTCGGTGTCGTACTCATCGTCAATCTCGCCCACAATTTCCTCCAGCACGTCCTCTAGGGTGACGATGCCCTGGGTGCAGCCATACTCGTCGACGATGATGGCCATGTGCATCTTGCGGGTGCGGAAGTCCTCAAGCACGTCGTCGAGGCTGCGCGTCTCGGGCACGAAGTAGGCCGGCCGCATCAGGTTTTGCCAGCGGAAGTTATTGTCGCGCTTGCCGATATAGGGCAGCAGGTCCTTGGCGTAAAGGATGCCCTTGATATTGTCCGGCGTCTCGTCAAACACCGGCAGGCGCGAGTAGCCGGTGTCGACTACGCGGCGCACCACGGTGTCGAACTTGTCCTCGTAGTCCAAGTCCACCACGTCCATCCTGGGCCGCATGATTTCGCTCACTGTCTTGTCGCCAAACGAGAGGATGCTCTCGAGCATCTTCTTGTCGCCGCCGGCGTCCATGTCGCTCGCCTCGAGCGCTGTGGCCAGGTCTTCGCGCGACACATCGTCGTCGCCGGTGTGTACCACCCGCTTCACGATTGCCGTGCTTTTCACCAATAAATTTGACAGCGGCGAGAACAGTTTCACCACCAACTGCAACGGCCCCGACACAATCACGGCGAACTCGCGGTTGTGGCTCTGGGCGTAAAGTTTTGGAATCACCTCGCCAAACAGCAGGATAAGGAATGTCAACAGCACCGTCTGCACGATGAAGTCGAGCACCGCGCTATTGAACTGCATAATGTGGCTCAGGGCGTAATTGAGGAGGATAACGAGCATCACATTCACCAGATTGTTGCCAATCAAGATGGTGGCCAACAGTTTGTTGGGCTTGCGCAACAGCGCCTCGACGCGCTCGCGCGCGTCCTCATCGTCAATCTCCTCGACGTCGGCGCTTTTCAGTGAGAAGTATGCCAACTCCGAGCCGCTGTTGAACGCCGAGAGCAGCAACCCGAACAGCGCCACAACAATGGCGACAATGTCGCCCGGCGACGGCTGGTGGAAAACAATAGGAGCAACGGCCGCGGCATTAGTGGCGGCGGCATTGAGTATCACCAAGATACACGATAACGGGTCAGGATCCAAACCAATAGTATTAAATTAGACAATTGCGGCACCCGGCCGCATTCACACCGCAAAATTATGAAAAATATTCAAGTTACACAAATAAATTCCCGACCCCACCATACAAATATTAATCCTAAATTCCGCAACTCGATAGTTCTCTCTCGAAAATTTCCGATAATTCACGAAAACAATAGTTCGGTAATTTTTGGGGTTAGCGTCAATTCACGTCTATAACAACGTCAATTTCCGTCTATCTTAATTATTTTAGACAAAAAATTGACGATAATAGACGTTGTTATAGACGAAAATAGACGCGAAACAATTATTTAT
>JAFTDD010000028.1 GCA_017454355.1 Muribaculaceae bacterium | reverse complement strand
CTGCGCGACTTGCTTGACAAGGAGAACTGGGCCAAAGATGAAATGGTGTCTTCCGGTGGGCAGCTGACTATTGATTTTGAGTGGCCAACTTACAATCTGTAAGCAAACGGAAATGTTAAAAATTTTTCGTGGACACTAGTGAAATAATTTATGGATAATTCATGGTAATTCGTGTTAATAAGACCTCAGTGCACCTCCATTTTTGAGAACAGGTTGAGGACAACAACTCCGGCCATAATCAAAGCGAGGCCGATGTAAGCCGGCAGGTCCGGAACCTGCTTGAACACGATAATGCCGATTAGAGTGATAAACACAATGCCCAATGCGCTCCAGATGGCATAGGCAATGCCGACGGGAATAGTGCGCAGCGCATACGACAGCAGATAGAGCGACAACACATATCCGGCGAGCATTGCGATGGTGGGGAGCGGACGGGTAAACTGCTCTGACAGTTTGAGCATCACAGTGCCAAGAGCCTCAAAAATGATGGCACTAATCAAGAACAACCATTCTTTCATATTGTTTTTTGTTTTAGCGGCACAAAGATAGTAATTTTTTTAATATCAACACAGACATTTAAATATTGATATTGATACCTATCATTCTTTAATGATTATTACTGATTTTAATTATTGCTGTCCGGTAAAATCCATTAGGATTGTCAAAGACTGTAGGGCCTCGCCTTGGCATGGCCGCAAGCGGCGACAAATGTGAGCCCCGTCAGGGGCGACAGCTCCTAGGCGGGGGCGCTAGCCCCCGTGACTATGGTGTGAGTTTTTTCTCAAACAAAGCCCTGTAAGGGCGACAGAAACGCGCTGAGACTGTCGCCCCTACGGGGCTTTGGTAATGAGAAGTATCCTGTTTACGGGGGCTGGCGCCCCCGCCTATGTGCTGTCGCCCCCTATCGGGGGCTCTTGGCCTCGCATTGGCGGGGCTATAGAGTAAGCCCCAACAATGTCAAAGGCGCCAAATTACTATGATATATTCGATTATCTGAACGTTAATTTAATTTACCGGACAGCAATAAATTTTAATAATTATTGAATAAATAGCGGCCCTTTAATTCTTTTTTTGCATCAGAATTTATACTTTACTCCGGCCACAAGCAGGCCCTGCTCGCCGACACCAAGTTCAATAAAACCGCGGAACGCGCCGCCAAACTCGGCGCCCACCACCGAGGCTTGCCATCCGAACGCGGCAGACGTAGTGCCTTTCTCGCCACCGTGGTTCACACCGATGATCACACCGAGCGCCAATTTGGAGTACATGCTGTAATGCTCGCGGTTCAGCCAGTTATACTTCAGGGCCGGCAGGATGCTGATGTAGGACGAGCGCACATTGCCGGAGTCGCTCCACTTACACGTTCCGAAGGTTGCCACAAGACCCACGCCAAGTGGAGACTTCGGGCGATAGAAATACTCCGCGCCGATAGCGCCAACATAACTTGTCTGCTTGCCGAGGGTCGCTCCGCCAACATACGACGAACTCAAATCGGTGAACGCTCCCGGTCCATAAGAGATGCCAATCTCATGCTTCCAATCCTCTTGGGCGGTAACACTAAGTGTGCTAACCAAAGCAACCACCAGCAACAAAAATAATTTCTTCATAATAAAATGTTTAGATGTTAAATACAATGAATTTCTATTTAATCTGGGCGCAAAATTACACATATTTTTTGAAAAACCTGAAATCAAAACAACAAATTATCCATGACAACGATATTTTAACACGATGGCGCGCTACTATTGGTATGTAATGAGAAAAAAGGTCACGATTGATAGCAATAATGACAGGTTGACATTGTGAGGTTCCTGTTTTATTATTATATTAATATAACTCAAGCCACGGCCAATCCATCCTGATTCCCGCTTGCGGGGGACAGGAGGATGGCCGTGGCTTGGGTTCATATTGGGCTTCAGTACATCATTTGACGGGCTCCGGGCCGCCACCGCCCAGGGCGATATAGAGTTCGATGAGGCCTTGCGCGCCGTCGTAGAGGTTCATCGCTTGGCTGAGTTGGGCTCGCAGGAGCGACTCTTGAGCCGTGATTACCTCAAGATAATTGGCCTTGCCGTTGTCCATCAACTCGTGGGTGCCGTTATAGGCCTCACGCAGCACATCAATCTGCTGACTGTAGTACTGATGTTTCTCGCGGGCAGCTTGGCAGTCGGCAAGAGCCTCGTTCACCTGGTTGCCGGCATCGATAACGGTCTGCACATACTTGTTGCGCATGTCCTCCTGCTTGAGTTTAGCGATTTGCAGGTTACCCTTCAGTTGGCCGCGGGCAAAGAGCGGCTGGGTGAGCGAGCCGACGATGCTCCACAAAATTTTGCCCGGGTTGACGATGGCCGCGCCGGCATTGTTGGTCCAACCGGCGGCACCCGTGAGCGACAGGCCGGGATAGAAAGCGGAGCGGGCAGTCTGCATGTTGTAGAACGCCTCCTCCATGGCGAAGTCGGCCATGCGCACATCAGGACGGCGCAGCAGCATTTTTGCCGACAACGGCTCATTGGCGATCAGCGGCAACGAGTAGGTGCCATAACGGCTGCGGGCGATGTGCTGCGGTGTGATGGCCAGCAACGTGCAGAGGGAATTCTCCACACCGCGGATATTGCGCTTGACATCGACAATCTGGGTCTTGACATCCAGGCAGGAGGCCTCCTGCTGGTTGACGGCGGTTGAAAAGAGCCGTCCGTTTTCCCAGAGAGCCTTCTGCGCGTCGAGCGACTTGCCCCAGAGGCTGTCGGTCTGGATGAGGATTTCGAGTTGGCGGTCGAGCAATTGCAGCAGGCAGTATTGCTGGGCCACGGCCGAGACGAGGTTGGCGTGGACAGCCTGCTCGCCTGCCTGGGCCTGCAGCAGCACGGCGCGCGCGGCACGGCGCTTGTTGGTGTAGCCTCCCAACTGGCCGAAGTCCCAGTTCATCTGGATGGGCACATTATAGGTCTTTGTCGTATTGCCGTCAAAGCCGGAGAAGCCTCCCGAGGGAGCCAGATAGAACGACGGCAGGATAGCCTTCTTGGCAATCGAGAGAGCCGCCTGGCTCTGCTCGACGGCGATGCGCGCCGAGTTCAAATCGGTGTTGCGCACGAGGGCGGTGTCGATGAGACGCTGCAGCAACGGGTCGGTGAAAAACTGCCGCCACGAGGGGGCGTCAGGCAACACGGCCGAAGTGTCGGCCGCATAGACACCCAGGGCGTCGGCCGGCACATCCATCGTGGACTGATACTTATCGTAGATGCCACACGAGGTGATTAGCAAAGTACAAAGTACGAAGTACGAAGTACGAAGTATTTTATTATTCATTGGTCGTTAGTCGTTAGAAGGCAGCCACAAGGTGGCTGCACACGGAACATCATTTTTCGTTTGGTGTCTCTTGAGGCTCGGTGGCTACAACAGTGCTGCCCTGGAACTTCTCGTGCAGTTTTTGGAAAACGATAAAGAATCCGGGCACGACAAAGAGCAACGCGATAGTGCCGATGCTCATACCGCCAATCACGCCAAGGGCCAACACGCGGTTACCGTTGGCACCGGCACCGCCCTCAATGACAAGCGGCACCATACCGATAATCATCGTGGCCACCGTCATCAAGATGGGGCGCAAGCGCTCCTTGCAAGCCTCGAAAGCAGCGTCGAAGATGCTCATACCCTGCGCGCGACGCTCCTGGGCAAACTCGGTAATCAAGATAGCAGTCTTGGCCAGCAAGCCGATGAGCATGATAACGCCCGTCTGGAGGTAGATGTTGTTGTCCATACCGGGGATTTGGTACATGTGGCCGAAGTAGACAAACACGAAGGCTCCCATCAGTCCGAATGGCACGCTGAACAGCACAGCCCACGGGGTGAACCACGAGTTGTAGAGCGAGGCCAGAATGAGGTAAATCAGGATGGCGCAAATCAAGTAGATCATCGCCGTGGCATTGGAGCCGGCGGTCTCTTCCAACTCGCGCGACATGCCGCTGTACTCATAGGTGGCGGTGGTGGGCATCTCCTGCTTGAACACCTCGGCAATGGCCTTGTGGGTATCGCCCTCACTGTATCCCGGTCCAGGAGTGACCATGCAGGTGATGCTCTGGAAGAGGTTGAAGTGCTCGATACTCGACGGGCCGACAATCTCCTTGAGAGTGACGAACTCCGAGATGGGAGACATCTTGCCGCCCTTGACCTGCACAAAAATGTTGTTGAGAGACGACGGGTCGAGGCGATACTCCGGCGAGGCGGCAGCCATGATGCGGTAGACTTTACCGAACTGGTTGAAGTTGCCCACAAACGCGCCGCCACAGAACGAGCCGAGCGTGTTAAGCACCACCTCGGGCGAGACGCCGGCGCGGTCACACTGGGCGGGGTCGACGTCAACCTGATATTTGGGATAACGCTCTGAATAGGTCGAGATGGCAGCGCCAACCTCCGGACGCTCGGCGAGCTTGGCCAAGAACTTATCGGTTTGCATCGCAAACTCCGACAGATTGCCATCGGTGGGGTCCTCAACAATAAGGCTCACGCCGTTGTTGGTGCCATAGCCGGGAATTTGCGGCATTTGGAACGGAATCACCACCACGTTCTTGATGTTCATGCACGCGAAGTAGAACTTGGCGTAAACCAACTCAATGTAGTGCTCGATGCCGGGACGGTCATTCCAGTTTTTCAAGCGCACGATGAGCGTGGCATAGTTGGAACCGTCGGCAGACGAGGCCATACCGTAGCCGCAGCAGACCGCGAAACTCTCCAATTCGGGGATTTCCTTGATTTTGGCCTCGACTTCCTTTACGATTTCACGCGTCTGCAGCAGAGTGGTACCCTCCGGTGCCTGCACCTCGGCCAGGAACACGCCCTGGTCCTCCTGCGGCACAAGGCCCGACGGCAAACTACGCATGAAGAACACGAGCAGCACAGCGGCGATTGCGAGCAAACTCCAGGCCAACACGGGGCGCTTGATAAACTTCTGGACACTCGCGCTATACTTATTATAAATAGCGTTGTAACTGACGGTGTAGGCCTTCTTGGTGTAATAAGCGATGCCCTTGCCCTCTTTCTCGCCCTCGGTGACGCGCATCATGATGGCACACAAGGCGGGACAGAGCGTCAACGCGGACACACACGACAGACCCACTGACGAGGCAATCGTCACACCGAACTGGGTGAAGAATGTGCCGGAGGTGCCTGGCATAAACGTCACGGGAATAAACACAGCCATGAACACGAGCGTACACGACACCACAGCCACCGAAACCTCGTTCATCGCCTGACGCGTTGCCTCGCGGGCATCACTGATGCCGTTCTCCATCTTGGCCATGACGGCCTCGACCACCACGATGGCGTCGTCCACCACAGTACCGATGGCTAGCACGAGAGCGAAGAGCGTCAAGATGTTGAGAGAGAAGCCGGCTACCTTGACGATGGCAAACGTACCCATCAACGAAACGATAATCGAGATGGACGGGATGATGGTTGCCTTGAAGTTCTGCAGGAAGAAGAACACCACAAGCACCACCAGGATGATGGCAATCACAAGGGTCTCTACCACGTTGTGGATAGCAGCGTAGAGGAAGTCATCGCTGGTGAGCATGGTGACAAACTCCAGTCCGGCAGGCATCGAAGACTTAATCTCGTCGAAGGTCTTGTTGATGCTTGCGTTCACCTGGGTAGCGTTGGCTCCCGGGGCGGCGAACACGATGAAGAGGGCACCCGGCCGGTCTTGGATGTTGGAGGTGAAGTTATAACTCATGGCGCCAATCTTGACCTCGGCCACATCACTCAAGTGGAGCAGGTGGCCGTTGTCGCTTGTGCGCAACACGATGTCGTTGAACTCCTCGACACTCTTCAACGTACCCTTATACTGCATCGAGTATTGGTAAGAGTTGCCCGACTGTTCGCCCAACGAACCCACAGCCGCCACGAAACTCTGTCCGCCGATTGCGGCAAAGATGTCGTTGGGGGTGAGGTTATACTGAGCCATCACGTCCGGCTTCAACCAGATGCGCAAGGCGTAAGTATTACCGAGGCTCTGCACGTTACCCACGCCGGTGATGCGCATCAAGCGAGGCTTGATGTTGATGTCGACGTAGTTTGAGACAAAGTCCTCGTCATACTTACCGTCGGCACTCTTGACGGCAAAAATCTGCAGGATGTTGCTCTGCTGTTTCTGCACGGTGACGCCCACCTTGTTCACTTCGGCCGGCAGCAAAGCCTGCGCGCGCGTGACGCGGTTCTGCACGTTCACGGCGGCCATATCGGCGTCCACGCCTTGCTTGAAAAAGACGTTGATTGTCACGTTACCGTTTGAGGCGGCCTTTGAGGTCATATAGGTCATGTCGGTCACGCCGTTGATGGCCTCCTCCAGAGGTTGGATAACCGATTTCATCACGGTGTTCTCGTCGGCACCGGTGTAACTGGTCGTCACGGCCACCGTGGGCGGCGCGATGTCGGGATACTGCTCGATGGGCAGTGTGCTCATCGAGATATAACCCACCAGGGCAATCACGATAGAGATGGCACACGCCATCACATATTTATTGATAAATATATTATTCTTCATGCTGAGTAAAGTTACTAATAACTAATTGCTAATCACTAATTACTAATTACTAATTACTTACTCACTTCGGGGAAGAGCACTTTCTGGCCTTCCATGACGTTGTTGGCGCCAACGGTGACAATCTTGTCGCCGGCATTGAGGCCGCCAACGATGATGAAGTCCTTGCCGTTGCCGGCATCCTCAATCTTCACGTTGACCGCTGTGGCGGTGCTGTCGGCCTGCACTTTATAAACAAGCGACTTGTCCTGCAGGCGCACCACAGCGTGCTGGGGAATCACAATCATGTCACTCTCGGCAAAGGGGATAACTATGGTGCCTTGAATGCCGGAGTAGAGGGCGCCGTCGGGATTGGGGAAGGAGGCCTTGCACGACAACGCGCCGGTGGCAGCGTCAACAACACCCGTAACGCTTGACACGCGACCCTTATGGGCATACTCGGTTCCGTTCTTCATCACAAACGTCACGTCGGGCAGTTCAGCCAGATACTTGTCGATGTCGGCCTGCGAGTAACCCTCCTTGACGGCAGCCTCGATAATGGCCTCGTTGATTGAGAACCACGCTTCCATCCGGCGGTTGCCGCTGACGATGGTCAGTTGGGTCATTGGCGACACCTGGTCGCCGGCACGCACGTTGATTTGGCCCACCACACCGGCCACCGGCGCGGTGATGGTGCAGTAGCCCAGATTGACGCGGGCGCTGTTGACGGCGGCTTGAGCCTGAGTGACGGCGGCGCGGGCCTGCTCCACGGCGGCCTGGGCCTGACGATAGGCGTTGCGCGAGTTCTCGAGAGTGTAACTGCTCACAATCTTCTTGTCGAACAGGTTCTGGTTGCTGTCAAATTCCAGTTTGGCACTGCTGGCCTGGGCCTGCGCGGCCTGCAAATTGGCCTGCGCGGCCTGCAAGTTGGCTTGGGCCGACTGCAACTCGCTCTGTGCGGTGCGCGAGTCAATCACAAACAGCGTCTGGCCACGACTCACCTGCTGGCCCTCGGTGACAGCGATGCGCAGCAACTGGCCGCTCACCTGCGGCATGATGTTAACATCACTCTCGCCCTTCATGCGGGCACTGAACTTGATCGGCAACACGATGTCGGACTTTGCCACCGTCATCGTCTCGAATGAGGTGGGCACGACAGCCATCTCTTCCTCATTACTGCCACACGAGGTTAAACCGGCTGCAAGCGTCGCAAGTGCCACAGCCCAGTTCAAAGCACTTTTCTTTTTCATATTCGTTTTATAGTTTTTGTTTTCAAACTAAATTACAAAATTAGTCACTTTTTATAAATCTCACATATTATAAATAATAATATGTCGTCATTTTGCTGATTTTGAAACCTTTTTGCTGATTTTGAAAACCGAGGCGGCACGTCATATAGAGGAATCACGCATCCAAGATGTGACATTCTGCCCCATGCGCTGCTTGAAGGCGAGGCTAAAGGTGCTGTAACTGCGGTAGCCGCTCTCGTTGGCCAACTGCTGGGCGGTGAAGGTGCGCCGCGCGGCCACGGCCTCGCGATACAGGTCAACAAAATGATTGATACGCAAGCCGTTAATATAGGCATTATAGGTAGTGCCATTGGCTGAGAAATACTGACTCAAGTAATATCGGTTGGTGCCGATTGCTCTGGCGAGTTGCGAGAGAGTCAAGTCGTGCTGCAAATAGAGTTGAGGGGCGATGCAATGCTGCTGCAACAATTCACCGATGTTATTGAGGATGGCAGGTGGCGTTGGGAGGTTCTGGTCTTCTTGTTCTTCCACAGCCTCCGTTTCATCGGGAGTTTCACCAGGAGCCTCATCGTTAGTGACAGGCAATGAGGCACCGAGGTCGCTCAATGTCTCGACACGCCACACGAGAAAACAAATCAACAGCAGGCTATTCACCTGTATGAGATAGAAAAAGGCACGGCTCTCAACCTCGTTACTGTAAATGACGAAAAACAACAGCATCACGGCAACCACTATCAGGCTGTCCCATATTTCCTTGTGCTCAAGGTCGGCGTAATTATCCCGCAACCAACGCCCGTACTGTCTGACGGCAATCACCATATAGGCTATGACGCCGATGGCCAGCAATGCCTCATACACATGAAACAGAGGCACAAGTGCCTCATCACGAGTAATAACGTAATACAGCAGTCCGGCAGCGAAAGGCACAGCCGCCACCACGGCCGGCCACAACGGTCGCCGGCGGTCTTGCAACAGCGTGAGCAGCATAGCAATCACCAGTGGCACAAACAGGATATAGTCAAGGAAGGAGGAGCAATTATACCACAACTTCACGTCATCGGTAGAGGAAAGCCACAAAATGGGCAAATACCAAAAGTGTGTCAATGCCAGAACTCCAATAAACGCTGCCGTGCAATAACGCAACCGTGGATGGGGAGTGACATCAGGCGCAAAAACATTGGCGCGTCCACACAGCAGATAGCAACAAGCGATGATGGCAACGGTCGTCACTGCCGAGTAGAGCATAAAGTATAGAATATCGTTGAGTATCAGGTCGACGTACATGGTTGTACATGAAAATGGTTCAAAACTTAATTGGTTTGATGCACAAAAGTACGACTTTTTTCACATTTCAAGAAATGTTTCGCGACATTTTATTCAATTTGAAACTTCCGCGACGCGCCACCAAAGTTAAAAAAACTATACAGAATTGCTCCGTTTCTATTTTATTAGTACTTTTGCATAATAATAACGACTACGAGATGTATAAATTGAACTACAAGGTAACGACAAGCGCATGTGACAGCAACGGCCGTTTGAAACTTTACTCCGCGCTGCAGATGCTGCAGGACTGCTCCGAGATGTGGATAGACTCGGAACCGGTTGTAAAACATTTTTTTGAGGAAAACGGGATGACACAGTTGCTCGTTTCACGCCAGGTGGAAATCGTCCGCGTGCCGGAGTTCAAGGAGGAACTGACCGTGTCCACGTCTGTTTACGACACCAAGCCGATGTTCGGCTTCCGCAACACGTTCATCTATGACGCGGCCGGCAATCCATGTTATCGCACGTGGAGCATGGGAGCCTTTGTCGACAAGTCCAACGGCAAACTCAAGCGCATTGACGACGCCACAATAGCCTCATTGAATATTGAGCCGCAACTGGAGATGACCTACGGCGACCGCCGCATCATTCTGCCTAAAGAAGATGGCGAGCGGCTCTCCCCCATCAAGGTTCTCCGAGCCGACATCGACTACAACAAGCACCTGAACAATGCCAACTACGTGCGCATGGCGATGGAACTGCTGCCTGAAGGCTTTGACTTCAGCAACTTGCGGGTCGAATACCGCGTGCCAGCCAAACTTTACGATAGCCTTTTCCCCACTATCCACAGGATTGAGAACGGCATCATTGTCGTGCTATCACTTGAAAACGAAGTGAGTTGCATAATCGAGTTCACCAAATTTTAATACGATATGGCAGACGTAAAGACAACGGAACTGTTGCGCACCTCCCTTAGTTGGGACGGCGCGCCACTACCCTCTTTCCCTAATGAGAACGCTGAGATTATTTCGATGAGATATGAGTTCCCGCCGGGCAAGAAACTGGGTTGGCATCACCACGATGTGATTAACTTCGGGTTAGTTCAGCAGGGCGAACTCACCATTATCGACATCCACGGCAATGTCAAGGTGTTTCACGCCGGAGAGCCTCTCGTCGAGATGGTGGGCACAATCCACCACGGCGAGAACAATGGCACAGAAACTGTGGTTCTCTATATGTTTTATGTCGCTAAACAAGGGACACCCATTTCAATTCAGCACCCCGAAATCTCACTAATTGATTGATGGTCTGCTATATAAATAAAAATTGTGGGACGTCCATTTGCGACGTCCCACAATTTTTATTGCATCATTCGGCGAATGTCAACTTAGAAAATCTTATAGGCGAGTTTCACCTGCAGGTTGGGCCAAGCCTTGAGCCACGAGAAGACCTGAGTGATGCCGGCCTCTTTGCCGCTCGACTTGATTTCCACACCGTTATTGAGCACAAACTTGGGAGTGCCCCAGAAGATGAGGCCAAGGTCAACGGCAAAACTCAGACGGTGCTTCTCGGCTATGTGCTTGCCGAAGCCAATGCCAACGTAAGGCTTCACTGGGTTGGTCTTCATCATCACGTCGATATTGCCATTCTCGTCGGCAGTGAAGACGTAGTCTCCAAACTTGAGACCAATGGGGCTGAAGTTGGTGGCGAAGGCGCGGTTGTAGTCGTTGACCTTGTTATTGGCGTCATATAGGAAACCGAGGGCGCCATCGTTGGTGTTGCGGAAGTGGAGGAAGTTCTTGCTGCCGAAGAATACTCCGGCCGAGAAGTAGAAACTCTCGTTCTTAAAAGGATGTATCTCAGCCAAGAGGAAGATGTTCCAGAAGTTTGGCTTGGCGGCAAGTTCAATCTTATCGGCCATCTGGGCTCTGCGTATTGCGTCATCCTCCACCAATGCCGAGGCGGTCAGTTCCGAGGCGGTATTGATTGTCTTGAACTTAATCTCACCGAAGTTAAGTCCCGAGAAACCGGTGCGCAAGGTGATGAGGCGATGCACCGGCATGGTGACATCGATACCGGTGCCGGAGAGGCCCGTGGTGATACCAACAGACAAGTGGTTGAACAGTCCGTGGGGCGAGTGCACCTTGCTGATCTTTTCCGGTTGCGGTTGCACTTGCGTTTCCGTTTGCTCTTGAGCAGAGGCGTTCATCACGCCAAGTCCGGCAATGAGAAGCGCCAGAGTGAATATCTTAGTTTTCATAGTGGCCTTATTTGAAGTATTTTTTGTTCGACTTGATGAGGAGATTGGTGAGAGACAGCGTCAGCGGACGGAAGCCGTAGAGGTAGTCGCTGGTGTAAGGCGTGCCGCCGTTGACGATGGCGTGCACATAGTCGTGGCAAGCCATATCCATTGGCATGATGCCGACGGTGCCCTCGTTGTTGAGCAGATCCTCAATCACCAGGGGATGCAGGTTGGAGGCGTTGGTGATATAGCCGCGGGGCGACACTTCGGTATAGGCCGAGCAGTGGTTCACAATCCAGATGTTCTCATCGCCGGCCGTGGCCTCACGCGCGCTGTGCATCATATCGATGACAGTTTGCTTTTTGGTTTCCATGCGCTTCTCGGTAGTCGTCTTGTAATAGTCCTGCTTGTAGAGCGTGGCCTTGATGGACATATCCTCCATATTATAGATTGCGCATGAGCGTTGAGCCTCACGGTCAATGTTCTCGTTGATGTCCGGGTCCTCATCGGGCCAGTCGCAGTAGGCGATGGGATAGTGGAACGTCGGGTTGAACGGAACAAGGTTATAACGGCTGAGGATCAACACCTTGCCACGCATCTCACCAACGGTGATGTCAGGACGCCAACTCTTGATGAACAGGTTGTCATATTTTGACTTGGACAATAGTTTGTGAAGAAGCGAGGTCCAGTTCTGCTGGCTTTCCATACCGTTGTCGGCCTGGATTTTAACGATAAAGAACTCTGAGGGGTGCTTTGCGAGGAACTCCTGCATCCAGTCGAGCGACTCCTCAAAGGTCACATTAACCTCGGTAAAGCCGTGGGCCAGGCGGAGAATCTGTTTCTCGGCCGGGTCGGTGGCAAGAGTGTCAATTCCCACAACCGGGCGGAAGTCGAAGAAGCGGATACCGCCCTCCATCTGCTCGTCAAAGGTGCAGAGTTGACTGATGGCGGTCATGTTTGAGACGTTCTTAATCACCGGCAGGTAGAAGCCCATGCCGGTCATGGTGTCGTGGGTGCCGGGGATACTGAGTTTGCACACCTTTGTGTCGTCCTTAATCATTGACAGCCAGTCGCTGGGCGGTGTGGTGAGGTCATAGGGATACTTGATTGTGTCCACATAGCCTTCAGAGAAGAGGTAGGGAATGTCGAGCGTTTTCTCGTTGAAGGCGACTTTCGGCTCGTCACAACTGCTCATCACCACGGCAGCCAATAGAGCCAAAGCGATAACGGTAAGGTCTCGTTTCATTTCATTTACGTGTCAATTTGTTATTAAAAATGTTAAAAGATTTGCAAAGTTAGACAATTTTCTCTTAACAACTCTTAATTTTTACCGAGAAATGGCTATGTTTTGCAAATTTTGAAACGTTTTTGCAGATTTTGAGAATAATTTGAGATTGTTTATACTCTCGGTTCATTGTCACTACACCAAACCACAATCGTGGAATCGGACTACTATGAAATATTGAGTGGATATTTATGTTTAAAATCTGCCGTGTTACAAAAATTACTTTTTATAGATGGCACAATGTTATATCCTAAAATCCGCAACCTTGAATATGCTCACGAAAATTTCCGAAAATTATCGAAAAATCCCGAAAAAATATTATATCTCGTAAATCCACGTAAATCCACGTAAATTAATTTTAGTAATAATTTTTCTGTGAATAAAATATTTACGAAAATTTACGCAAATTTACGAGAGATCTATTTTCGATAATTTTCGAGAGAGAAATATCAAGTTGCGGAATTAAGTTATATAAAAAAGTTGTACCTTTGCATCGCCTTAGAAGGAGACGCCGAGAAAGTCTTGCAGCCCTCAATAGGTTAAACCAACTATGAACTGGATAATACTTATCATTGCGGGGCTGTGTGAGGTGGCTTTCACCTACTGTCTGGGTCGCGCAAAAGGTGTGATTGGAATGCAGTGGTGGCTGTGGACAGGCGGCTTTGCCTTTTTTTACGTGTTGAGCGCTGTGTTGCTCGCCAAAGCGACTCAGTCGCTGCCAATTGGCACTGCCTACGCCGTGTGGACCGGAATCGGCGCGGTTGGAGCGGTGCTGGTGGGTATCATTTTCTTTAGAGAACCCACCTCGTTGTGGCGGTTGTTTTTCCTCACTACACTCATTCTATCGATTGTCGGGCTCAAAACCGTATCGTGAGCCAAAGCCGAAAAGACGGCGCAACGCGTTTCATTTAACACGTTGCGCCGTCCTCAGTGGCGGAGAGAGAGGGATTCGAACCCCCGGTGCATTGCTGCACGCCGGTTTTCAAGACCGGTGTAATCGACCACTCTACCATCTCTCCGAGCGATTTGCGACTGCAAAATTACTCACAAGTTTTGAATTGACAAAATTTTCGGCACTTTTTCTATATACTTAATTTCGCAACTCTCGGTACGCAACTCTCGGTATATTCCAAAGTCCACTGCAAAAAGTCGCCGGTTATTTTTTAACATTAATTTCCATGAATTATCCATTAATGAGTCCACTGCAAAAAGTATTACAACTCACATGGCAAATTTTTTAAACATGAATTTCCAAAAATTATTCATAATTAATTAGAATCATAATATTAAGAATAAATATTCATGAATAATTCATGATAATTCGTGTTTAAAAAAAATCAGCGACTTTCTGCAGGGGACTCATTAATTTTTATTCAAAACAATGACTCTGCGACAAAGATTAATGAATATTAATGGATATTCATGTTAAAATTAATCCGCGACTTTTTGCAGGAGGCTTTTATATTCTCAAGGCCACAGGCAGGTTGCCACACTCGATTGACCGCAATACCATGCGCGCGCCTTGATGACTTTAACTCCGGCGGGCAGTTCAATTGGTGCGGTCCACTGCGGCGAGTTGATGTCGGGGTCTGATCCATCGAGGGTGTAGGTAATCACGACGCCGGGATAGGCGGCATTTGCAAGAAGTTTGCCGTCAACGATTTTCAGACCCGGTTGCAGCAGGTGGAAGTTGTAGCCCATGCGGCGCAGTAGCGGCAGTTCACGGGTACCGATCTTGAGGTTATACTGATGGCGGGCGTCAAGGTAGCGGCTATCGTCGCCATAGTCCTCTCCCCACTCGGGCCGCGCGTTCCAGCCACGTTCCACAAGGCCCAGCATCTTTGGCAGGCAGTAGCGCTGCACCATATCAAAGTCGCGCAACGTCTCGCCCCAAAGTTGGCCCTGCACACCGATGATATTCTCCGGCCGCTCAAGCGTTGGCTGCCCGGCGGACGCTCCGGCCAAGTCAACGGGCGTGCCGTCGAAGTTGTGGCGAGCCGTGCGATAAATATTGAACGGTTGAGCCTCCCAAGCCTTGAACTCGTCGACGGCTCCGCCCCAATGCAGGCCCGGCTCGTCTTGATGCCACGTGTGGCCCATGTCCATATAGAAATTGGTGACGTTCGACAGAATGACCGGATAGCCGTCGTTGGCGATATCGTAGGGCACACGGCAACGCTTACCCACCGTGCTCCACGTGTTCACGCCGGCAATGCGCCCTCGCATCACGCTGCTCCACGCCTCGTCGTGACCTTGCGCCACTTCCTGCCAACCGTTGATTTTGATGCCGCGAGCCGTCATCAAGTCGCTGATGCGACGCAGGTAATACTCATGCATCTGGTGGGCACTCTTGATGCCCTCACGCTGCATGAGCGCCTGCACCGCCGGCGAGCGGTCCCACGCGCCCTTGGCCACCTCGTCGCCACCAAGGTGAACCACGGTGAGTTTCAAGCCGACCTCTTTATACATTAACATCAGTTCATCTACCACCTTTGCCACAAAGTTATAGACGCCGTCCTGCGCCACGTTGAGCACATCGTCGGTATAGGCTTGCGCGCTATAGTACTCGCTCGTGTCGCCGTCGTCCCACAAGCGGTAGCGCTCTGCCTCGGCCGGGTCGCTATCCTTGAGGCGCGCGTGGCGGGCCTTCATAGCCACGATGGCGGCGCGCGCGTGGCCGGGCGTCTCAATCTCGGGGATAACGGTAACGCCGCGCGCGGTGGCATACTTGAGCAACTCGATAAATTGGGCGCGAGTGAGATAGCCGTTGGCGCTCTGTGAGAGGTCGTCGGGATTGCCGTTGCCATCGAAGATTTGCGCCAAAAAGCGGCTCTCGTCGAGCGTATGCCCGCGACGTGAGGCCACCTCGGTCAACTCCGGCAGGCCGGGGATTTCGAGGCGCCACGCCTCGTCGTCGGTAAAGTGGAACTGGAAGGTATTAATCTTATAGTAAGCCAGAATATTGATGAAACGTTTTATTTCGTCAAACGAGACAAAGTTGCGCGCGATGTCGAGCATAAAGCCACGATAGCCCATGTCGGGCCAATCGGTGACCGTGGCGTTCTGCAGGCGGCCGCCGTGGCTGTGGTCGATGGCCGCCACAAGCGTCTTCACGCCGTTAATCAGTCCGGCCTCGGCCGCGCCGGCAATTTCAATCTTGCCGTCGTGCACCGTTAGCGTATATTTCTCGGGATTGGATCCCAGGCTCTTGTCGATTTTGAGGCGGATAGTCGTCTTTTGGCCACCGGTTGCGTAGATGTCACGCCGCTGCAACTCGCTCTTGAGCAGCGCTGAGGCGCGCTTCATCTTGTGGCGCGTGAACAGGTTGCCTGCTTTGACGGTCACTAGGCCGCCGAGCGAAGTGTAGCCGGTGTCCATTGTCACCTGCTTGGGCGTGGGGAAGATGTCGTAGTCGTTGGCCGTATAACCATCGCCCACGCTGTTGATTGACGCGTTAAGGCTATAAGTGCGCTCTCCATCAGGATAGTCATGCGGCCGGTCGGCCCATTGGCCGGGCGTCTCGAGCGGGGCTAAAAGGATTTTGACGGGTGTCACATTGCCGCGCTTGTCCACCATGTGGCCACCCATGGGCGAATAACTCACGTTGATGAACGTGCCGCGCATGAGCAGGTCGACGCATAGCGTGTCGCCCGGCGCGAGGTCGCGGCAACGGGCGTTGGGACGCACGCGATAGTAGGTAGTCGACACCTCGTCAATGTCCACCTTGCAGTCGCTCGGCACTTGCACGCGCCGCGAGAACTGGTTGAAGTAGAATGTCCAGTCGGCGGCACGCAACGTATCGGTGTCAACGTTAGTGAGCGTCAGCCGTGAACTATACCAGCCCTTCACGGCATTATTACGCCCCATCTCCCATCGCGCCGCAAGGGGCGGCGCGGTTGCTGCCACAGAGGCCGTCAGTGACAAAGCCACGGTCGCCATTAGAATTTTGATTGCTTTCATATTTTATGTTATATTTTTACGACGCAAATTTACTACTTTCCCGTGACGTGTCCAAAAAAATGTGAAAAAGCGAGCGTGTTTCAGTTTTTTTGTGTAAATTTGCGATACTTAAACCAATTTACTATTAAAACCGATAATGAGACACCAGTTTCTCCTTGCCGCAGCCATGCTCGCGGCATCAACAGTGACAACAATGGCACAAATCCTTCCCGCTCCGCAAACGACAGGAGGTCGCCCGTTAATGGATATGATGGCTCAACGCCAAAGTCTGCGCGATATTGATCCCAACAGTACCGTCAGTCGTCAAGACCTGAGCAATATCCTCTGGGCGGCATGGGGCATCACCCACGACGGCAAACACACCGTGGCCACTGCCATGAACCGTCAGGAACTAATCTTGTACGTCATCACGGCGACCGAGATTAGCCGGTTCAACCCCGAGACGAACACTCTCACCGTGGTGAACCGCGGCGACTTCCGCAACGTTGTCGGCCGCCAGGACTTCGCCAAGACGGCTCCGCTCAACATCGCCCTCGTGGTCGACACCAACAAGCAGGCACGCACCGAGTTCCAAGCCTACACCACCGGCGCCGCCTCGCAGAACATATACCTATACTGCGCCCAGGCCGGCCTGAAGACCGTGGTGCGCGCTATGCTCAACGATGCCGAACTGTCAAAGGCGATGAAACTGCCCGAAAACGAGTTGCTGCTCTATGTGCAGACCGTCGGCAAGTAATCAAATGGCACGCCGCCGACGTCTCAAGAAAGGTCCGATAGCCGTGATCGCGCTACTCGTTGTCGCCGTCATCACGATGGTGACACGCTGCGCCTGCAAGCCATCGAGCAATGTGCAGGCAAGCGTGAGCGAGAAAAACGAAAAACGAATAACGAATAGCGAAATACGCTACACTCCCCCACCGGCTGGAGATGATGTCCAGCACATCAACCCGGAGAGTGACAATGTGATACGCTTCAAGAGTAGGGTCATTCCAGGGCGGCTGCGCGAAATCTTTAATGACACAAACGACCTGCAACTCACCGCTGCTCGTGCTGTGGGTTTTGAGCCTATCAGCGACCTGCGGGGCGCCTATCACCTCAAGAGGCCCATTGTGCCCATTGCCACGTGCCGCTACTACGCCCTGGACACAATGCAACGCATGTCGATGCCCTATCTGGTGCCGGAGGCCGCTCAGTTGCTGGCCGACATCGCCCGTGACTTTCAAGACACAGTGCGCGCTCGCGCCGGCGCCGACTATCGCCTGAGGGTGACTAGCATGACGCGCACCGATAATAGCGTGGCGCGTTACCGCCGCCGCTACCGCGCCGCCACAGAGCAATCCTGCCACCGCTATGGCACTACGTTCGACGTCAGTTGGGCACGCTTTGATTGCCGCGACACCACGCGCGTTGTCAACCTCGAGGACCTCAAAAACACCCTCGCCGAAATCATCTACAACAAGCGCGCCCAGGGACGCTGCTACGCCATCTACGAGCACAAGAGCGGTTGCTTCCACGTGACCGTCAGGCCATAGAGGCCTGAGAGTTCTGAGAAATCTTAGAAATCTAAGAAATCTAAGAGGTCTTAGAAATCTTAGAAAACGAACAACGAAAAACTAAAAACGAAAAACTAAAATATGACTATTCAACAAGCGATTGAGGGATACCTCAAGTACAGTGGCGCCAAAGTTCTCAACGTGAGCGTGGCGCTGATTGACATGGATGGCGTGCTCTATGACACCATGAAGTATCACACCCAGGCTTGGGTGAAACTGATGAAGAAGAACGGCATCCGGTGCACGCGCGAGGAGTTTTACGCCTACGAGGGAATGACCGGAGCGGATATTATCAAAAAGAAATTCAAGGAGGGCGCTGGCAAGAACATCACCGACGATGAGGCCCATGCTCTCTACAAGGTGAAGGGCCGCTACTTCACTGAACTTGGCGAACCGGATGTGATGGCCGGCGCCCTGCGTGTGTTGCAAGCGCTGCAACAAGCCTCCATGCGCAACGTCGTGGTCACCGGCTCGGCGCAACAGACGCTGCTTGACCGCCTCGACACCGACTTTGCCGGACTGCTCGACACCGAGGCCCGCGTGACAGCCTTTGACGCTCCGCGCGGCAAGCCCAGCCCGGAGCCTTACCTCAAGGCAATCACCAAGGCGGCAGTGAAGCCGACGCAGTGCATCGTTATTGAGAACGCGCCATTGGGCGTGCAGAGCGGTCACACGGCGGGCTGTTTCACCATCGGTGTCACCACCGGTCCGATTCCCGAGCGCGACCTCTACAAGGCCGGCGCCGACATCTGCTATCCCTCGATGGACGCTCTGGCCGACGCGCTGCCCGACCTGCTGGCCGCAATGAAATGTAACTGATTTTTACATAGGCCTCACTGACATTCATTCAACTCTCTGCTCTAATGAAAAAGATTCTTTCTATCATTGCGGTGACGCTTGCCGTCACGACATCGTGCACCGCCACTCCACCCATCGAGCCGCTGCGCGCCGACTTGGGCGAACTGATGGACGCCGTCTCGTTCCGCTACGTCACTTTGGCCAATGAGGAGGCCGACGCCGATGCCGTCATGCGCCACTGTGACAGCATCTTCCTTGCCAAAGGCTTCACGCGCGGCCTCACCGGCGACGGCTACGGCGGTCCGTGCTCCATTATCGAAGGCTACTACCGCGGCGGTCACGTTGACACCACGGAGTACCGCTTTGTGCCCGACGTGCCAGCCCATGCCTGCGTCATCGAGATTGCCGCCTGCAACGACGGCGAGGACAGAGACTATGGCTACCCGGTCATGAGCGTACAGTATTTCGACAGGGTTCACGTGGACGACTTGCTGCGGCAAATCAACGAGAAGGGGTTCAAACTCACATCCGAAGACGTGGACGATGCCGGCTTTGTCGACACCTTCAGTCTCACCGACGCGGCCACCGGTATGCAATGGACAATCAGCTTGAGTTCCTACGACAGCAACTGGTTCAACATCAGCGTCGCGAGATAATCAAAAGGTTGCGCTGACCTCTAAAACCGGACAATGGTTTTTACCAACGAAGTCAACGCCGCCTTGAGCGGCTTCATCGGTGAGATGGCTCCGTCAGGCACCTTTGTCGTGGCGGACAACAACACGGCGCGCCTCGTGCTGCCGCGGCTTGACGCACTCCGCGCCCTGCCGGCTGTGACCATCCCCGCCGGCGACGACCACAAGACGCTTGCCACGCTCGAGAGCGTGTGGCAGGCTATGCAGCGCGCCGGCGTGACGCGCCGATGGTTGGTGGTGAACGTGGGTGGCGGCATGGTCACCGACTTGGGCGGGATGGCGGCGGCGACGTTCAAGCGCGGTGTGCCGTGCGTCAATGTGCCCACCACACTGCTCGGCGCGGTCGACGCCGCTGTGGGCGGCAAGACGGCGGTAAACTTCGGCGGACTGAAAAATGAAGTTGGCGTGTTTGCGATGCCGGCAGAGGTGATTATCAGCACCCGCTTCTTCGACACGCTACCAACGACCGAACTGCGTAGCGGCTTCGCCGAAATGCTCAAGCACGCGTTGCTCGACTCACCGGCGGCCACCGATGCCCTGCTGGACTATTCCATTGAGGATATTAACGCCACCCCCTCCTTTGGGAGGGGGCTGGTGGATGACTTGCTGCCGTTGCTTGAACAAAGCGTGCGACTCAAGCAACGCATCGTCGAGCAAGATCCCACCGAGCAAGGCCTGCGCCGCGTGCTCAACCTTGGTCACACAGTGGGTCACGCCCTCGAGAGCCACGCTCTGGCCTCCGGTCATCCCGTGCCTCACGGATATGCCGTCGCTTGGGGGCTTGTCGCCGAACTTGTAATTTCACATATCCGGCAGAATGGGCTTGACAGCGCGCTGCTACACCGCTTTGCCACCAGGGTGCGACAACTCTACGGCGCGCCGCGAGTCACCTGCGACGACTACCCCACCTTGCTCAGCCTCATGCACCACGACAAAAAGAGCGAGGCAGGCGAAATCAATTGCACCCTGCTGGGCGCTCCCTGCTCTCCCATGCCCGGATGCCACGTGAGCGACGACGAAGTCTCCGCCGCCCTTGACATCACCCGCGACCTCCTCGGCGTGTAAATAGAAGACATTCACTAAAATTGTGAATTATGAATTTTGCATCGTGAATTAAAAAAAGAAGAATGGCGCAAGACAACCAACAGAGCCAGGGCACGCCCGGCATCAAGCAACAGACGCGCACCACGACCGATGTGCCGCGCCGCTACCGCGTTGTGATGCACAACGATGATGTAACCACGATGGACTTTGTGGTGGAAGTGCTCGAGACAGTGTTCCGCAAGTCCACAGCCGAGGCCACAACGCTGATGCTGCAAATCCACACCGGCGGCAGCGCCGTGGTGGGCATCTATTCTTACGACATCGCCATCACACGCGCCAGCAAGGCTACCCAAAAGGCTCGCGCCGAGGGCTTCCCCCTGCGCATCACCGTCGAGCCTGAGTAACTCCCGGCACCGCTCCCACCCTCACACCAAAAACACTCAGAACTCTTAGAATTCTTAAGAACTCTTAGAACTCTTAGATTAACGACTAAATGGAATTATCAATTTGCGTTCAAGTGGCTATCAGCCAAGCAATATATATCGCCGACCAGGGTCATGACGAATATCTGACCCCGGAGCACCTGTTGCGCGCGCTGCTCAACCAAGAGCAGTTCTACGATGCCATCAACAAGATTGCCGGCAAGCGCATCAGCGACACCATGGGCGAGACGCTCGACAAGATACTCGACGCGCTGCCATGCCTCGACAAAATCTCCACCGATTATAAACCGGAAACGACGCTGCAGTTTGACGAAATGTTGAATCGCGCGACAACTTACGCGACCGAAAACAAGAGCGAAGTGCTTGACGTGCCGGACATCGCCCACGGCATGATGCGCCTGCAGGAAAGCGCCGCTGCCCACATGCTGCTGAGCGCAATCCACAACCAGCGCGGCGAGTTTATCACCGAACTCAAGGAGAACTATGCCGCCTTCTATGCCGGCGGCTACCACCCCGACGAGCAGGCTCTGGCGTGGGACGAGGAAAACGGCGACACGAGTCGCCGCGAGGACGTTGACCCCATCATCGAACTGGAAGCCTTTGACCAGGAGGCCGGCACCCCCGGCCCGGCATCCTCTGACGCGTGGCGCCGCTACTTGACCGACATCAGCGGCACTGTTGACGACCACAACCCGCTTGTGGGTCGCGAGGCCGAGTTGGCGTCCACGGTGAGAGTGCTGTGCCGCAAGGACAAGAACAACCCGCTGCACGTGGGTGATGCCGGAGTGGGCAAGACAGCCCTCATCTACGGCCTGGCACGTCGCATAGGCGATGGCAATGTGCCGGAGCGCCTCAAGGGTTGCCACATCTACGGCCTCGAGATGGCGACAATGGTGGCCGGCACTCAGTTCCGAGGCGACTTTGAGCAGCGTTTCAAAAACATTATGGACGGTCTTGCCGCCGAGGGCAATGCCATCCTCTATCTTGATGAAATCCACCAAATCATGGGTGCCGGTTCCACAAGCGACAGTTCGATGGACATGAGCAATATGCTCAAGCCATATCTTGAGCAAGGCACTATCCGCTTCATCGGCTCGACGACCCACGAGGAATATAACCGTTACATCATGCGCAACAAGGGCATCGTGCGCCGCTTCCAGACCATCGAGATTGCCGAGCCTAGCCGCGACGATGCTGTCGAAATTCTGCGGCAACTTGCCCCGCGATATGAGGATTATCACAACGTCACCTACGGCGAGGGCACGCTCGAACTGGCCGTTGACGGCAGCATACGCCATCTGCCCGGGCGCCGCTTGCCCGACAAGGCGCTTGACGTGATTGACGAGGCCGGAGCGGCCGCCGAAGCCTCACGCGAGGACAACGACCACACGACCATCGACGTGGAGAGCCTCGCCAGTACTCTGGCGCGCATCGCCGGTGTGGACGCGCACGTTGTCACCCAGGCCGATGCCGCTGCCGACAGCCGCCTCGCCACCTTGCAGCAACGCATCCTCGGTCGCCTCTATGGTCAAGACGAGGCCGTACGGCAAGTCGTGGAGGCCGTCCAAATGGCACGCGCGGGGCTGCTCGACGAGGGACGGCCGCTGGCCAACCTGCTCTTTGTGGGGCCTACCGGAGTGGGCAAAACAGAGTTGGCGCGCGTGCTCAGCGACGAACTCGGCGTGAAACTTGTGCGCTTCGATATGAGCGAATATGTCGAGAAGCACACTGTGGCCAAACTCATTGGTGCGCCGGCAGGCTACGTCGGATATGACGACGGCGGCTTACTCACTGACGCCGTGCGCCGCAATCCCGACTGCGTGTTACTGCTCGACGAGATTGAAAAGGCCCACGAGGATATCTACAACATCCTGCTGCAAGTGATGGACTATGGCGTGCTCACCGACAACAAAGGTCAGAAGGCCTACTTCCGCAATGTCATCTTGATTATGACCAGCAACGCCGGCGCACAGTTCGCCTCGCAGGCCTCAGTGGGCTTTGCAAGTAACGTGACGAGCGGCAAGGCGATGCTCGCTGCCGTCAAGCGCACCTTCAAGCCCGAATTTATCAACCGCCTCTCGAGCGTGGTTGTCTTCAACGATATGGACGACCACATGGCCAACCTTATCCTTGACAAAAAACTGCGGGAACTCGACACTAAACTCGCTTCGCGCGGCGTCACCGTCACCCTTACTCCGGCAGCCCGCGAGTTGCTGCTGCGTCAGGGCTTCACACCGCGCTACGGTGCCCGCGAGATGGACCGCGTGATCACGCAGCGCCTCAAGGCGTTGCTCACGCGCCATATCCTCTTTGGAGATCTTGCCGCCGGTGGCCACGCTACCATCGACGCCGACGGCGACACGCTGCAAATCTCGCACGAGTAATCCCACTTTCGAGCATTCGATTATTCGATTATTCGGAATTTAACGATGATACAGCAACTGACGATAGACGACGAACTCAACTTCACGTTTCCTGACCCGCGGTTGGGCAACCCCAGCGGCATGTTTGCCGTGGGCGGCGACCTGCGCGTGCCGAGGGTGATTGCGGCGCTCAAGATTGGCGCCTTCCCGTGGTTCGCATTCCGATATGAGAAGCCGATGTGGTGCTGCCCGATGGAGCGATTTGTGATTTTTCCCAACGAAATCCACGTGTCGCACTCGATGCGCAACGTGTTTAACCGCGGCATTTTCACCGTCACATTCGATCAAGACTTCGAGTCGATGATTAGCCTTTGTGCTGTTGCCGACAACCGCATCGACCACCCCGACGCATGGCTTGGCGAGAGGGTGATTACCACCTACTGCCACCTGCACCGCCGGGGCATAGCGCACAGTGTGGAGGTGTGGGACAACGCGACAGGCCGTCTGGTGGGCGGCTTGTATGGCGAGCGGGTGGGTCGTTGTTTTATGGGCGAGAGTATGTGCTCGCTTGTGCCAAACGCCAGCAAGGCGGCGCTCATCACTCTGGCCCGAAAGATGGCGGCCGAGCCCTACCCCACCATCATCGACACACAGATTGAGACACCACACTTGGCCTCGCTCGGCGCCCGCTACATTCCCTACGACGACTACCTCCCCTATCTCAATTAACACCACATTCCTCTCGCCTATTCCCGTCCATCTTTCTCACGTGAAAATTGAAGAGAAATCAGAGGCGGAGAGTTGCTCCGGCCATGAAGGTGGCGCGAGGCATCGGATAACCGGCGTTGATCTCGTAGCGTTGAGCCAGCAGATTATCGCCTCGCAGCCAAAGCGTGAGGCAACGTGCGGCGGCAAACGAGACAGTGGCGTTGACCAGAGTGAAGTTTTCGGTCTTCGGGGTGTCGCCCACCGCAGTGAACAAGCCATTGACGTGCTGGACACCAAGTGTGGCGTGCCATCGTCCGGAAGCGTAGCGCGCCGCCACGCGTCCCAAATAGCGAGGAGACCCCACTATCTTGTGCTCCATGTGCAGCAAGGAATGATTGGTGGACAGTTGCCAGCGGGCGTTGACGCGCCACATCGCCTCTAACTCAACACCATAGTTCTTCACTTTGCCGGTATTGACGTTCTTACGATTAATGGTCTGAATCATGTTGTCGCCCTTGATGTAGTAGAGGTTCACGCCATAGGTGACACTGCCCGGGCGGTGGCGCCATGACAGTTCATAGTTCCACAATCGCTCCGGTCGCAGTTCCTCGTTGCTGGGCGGGTAGAGGTACATCTCACGCATTGTGGGGTTGCGAAAGCCTTTCGAGGCCATAAACTTCAGTTCGCCGTTATCGACAGGACGCGCCACCAGGCCTGCCTGCGGCACCCACTCGGTACCTGTCACGCTGTGGTGGTCAAGACGCACAGCGGCGTCCACCGTGAGCCAACGGACAATGTCCTGACGAAAGTCGACGTAGGCACCAACTTCGTTGCGATAACTGCGGCCGCTCTGCTTGTTGGGCGTGTCGAGCAGGCTGCCGTCGGCTTTGGACGTGTAGTAGGCGTTGCCGTAGATGCGTTGATAGTCAATGCCGGCGGTGATGTGGTTGCCGGCAAAAAGCGTCGCGCTCTGATAGGCGCTCACCCCGGTGAGAGCGTCTTTGGAGCGAAAGTAGCGTTGGGTTGGGTTGGTGGGGTCGGATGTGCCATCGTCAATCTTGTGGCGCCCCCAGTTATAGTAAGCACTCAAGGCACCGCTCGTGTTGGCGTAATGATTCTCGATGGCTGCCGACATCTCGCCGCGAGTTATCCACTGGTCGGCGTCGTAGAGGGGCTCATCAACCGTGCCGGGGTGGCTTGCGTCAAAATGGGTGATGTTGGCATTAAAGTTAAGCCGCCAGTGGCTGCTCAACTCATATCCGAGTCTGACGATGCCGCCATATTGCTTGAAGCCCATGCGCGGGCGGTGGTTGTCTGTGCGGCCAAACTCTGCCGCCACGGTGCTTGAAAAGCGGCCGAGGCGCAATTGGTTGGACGCTTGAGCCTGCACGGTGCCCCAACTGCCGGCACCCAAGTCAATAGTGGTCGTGGCACCGTCAGATTGCGGTCGACGAGTCACAATGTTCAACACGCCACCCATCGCATTGGAGCCGTAGAGCACCGATGCCGGTCCGCGAAGCACTTCGACCCGCTCGGCAATCATCGTCTGGTAACTGTCGCTAATGGGATGACCGTAGATGCCGTTGTACTGCGGATGGCCGTCAATGAGTACAAGCAACTGCCCCGCGCCGCCGCTGATGCCACGCAGGTTGATACCGCCGGCCGCTCCGCCGCTCACACCGTAGCCCATCATACCGCGCGAACTGACGAATAGTCCCGGCACCTCTTGCATCACGGTGGGCAGCAGCGAAGACTGATGGCTCTCGACAAGGGCCTCGCGGCTGATGGTGGTCACCGTCATGGGCAGATGACGCACGTCGGTCGCTGAGCGCGTGCCGGTGACAACGATGTTATCCAGCGCAATAGAGTCGGGAACGGCAGCAGCGACCGATACCGATGCGGCAATTACAGCCAAAAGGAGTGAAACTCGCATAATCAACACCTTGAATTTCAGTTAAAAGCAGTTCTAAGAACTCTAAGGCAACTAAGAACTCTTAGAACTCTTAGAACTGCTCATTGTTTTTATTGCAGTTTCACCAGACGATAGGTCTTCGAGCCGAGGCCGATGCTCTGCGCATAGTCGGTGATATAAGTGCCGTGCTGGCGGTTGATGCGTGCGATGAGGGGCGCGTTATCGTCGCCGGCCGTGCCGTGATGGTTGAACACCATGTCGAGACAAGCCTGATCAACTGCCACCGGGTCAAGACTGGCCATGATGCCCATGTCCTTGAGTTCGGGCTTGGCGGGATTGCCGTCGCAGTCACAGTCCACGCTCATGTTGTTCATCACGTTGATGTAGATAACGCGGCCATTAAAGTAGTTGTGCACAGCCTGGGCTGCGGCAGCCATCGACTCGAGGAAGAAATCCTGGGTCGGACCGGCGGCAAGGTTCTCGGGAGTCCATGCCTTGGCGGCATCGTCGGTCTTGCCGGCGGTGTGGATATATGCCTTGCCGGCGGTGGAGGCGACGCCAATGCTGGCGTTCTTCAGCACGCCGCCAAAGCCACCCATGGCGTGACCCTTGAAGTGGGCCAAGTTAATCATGAAGTCGTAGTTTGCCAGATGCTCACCCACAATGTCATACTTCAGGTGTTTCTTGTCTTGGATGGGGATACGGATTTGGCCAAACTCGTCCATCAGGTCGACAGCAAAGATTGAGTCGAAGCCGTGCTCGTGAATGGTCTGCCAATGCTTGGCGGGGTCCTGGCGGCTGCCGCCGTAGGCCGTACCACACTCGACGATGGTGCCATTCACCTCGTCGACAAGATTGCGAATGAGCGTGGGCTTGAGATAGTGCTTGTTGCCGCCCTCGCCGGTTGAAATCTTCACGGCAACACGGCCGTTGGCCTCAACGCCCAGGGCTTTGTAGATTTTAACGAGCGACTCGGGAGTAATCTCGCTCGTGAAGTAAACCACAGGCTGCGCCAGAGTCGCGGCGGCCATGGTCAGAACCGCCACAATCGATACACAAAATCTTTTCATTTCAGTTATTCAGTTAAAGTTTTAACGCTGCAAAGTTATTGCTTTTTTTTCAATTAAAAGGCATATAATATTGTCGGGAAAAGCATTATCGGTAAAATTGGTAAAAATCTCAGCGAAATGTACCAAACCAATTGCCACTTTTCCGGTAATTTTGCAGCGCTGTAATTAATTCAAGGCTCACAATGTGAAATTGATTATGAAACGACTTATTTTAACTATTCTAACACTGATGATGATGACAAGTATCAATGCCACCGGCACGCTCACCGCGCGCCAGTTGCGCCTATGTGCCGTTGCCGCCCTCGAGGCTCGCGGCGATCTGGAACGCCTCTCCCCCGCTATCGAGGCCGCCCTTGACGAGGGCGTAACCGTTGCCGAACTCAAGGAGGCCCTCTCTCAACTGTATGCCTACACCGGTTTCCCGCGATCGCTCAACGCGCTGGGCGTGCTCTCGCGTGTGATTGAGCAGCGCACGGCACGCGGTGCCGCCGTGCCCGAGGGCGAGCCGTGGACACGTCCCGCTCTTTGGAACGACGCGGCGGCAGCCTTGGCCACCGGCACCGAGGTGCAGACACGCCTGAGCGGGCAACCGTTTGACTATCAATTCTGTCCGCAGAACGATTATTACCTCAAGTCGCACCTCTTTGGCGACATTTTTGCCGGCGGCACACTCAGCGAGGCCGACCGCGAACTGGTCACCGTGTCGGCACTGTCGGCACTCGAGGGCGTCGCGCCACAGTTGGCGGCCCACAAGGCCGGCGCCGTCAATATGGGCAACACGCCCGAGGCCGTCGACGAACTATGCCGATGGCTCAGCAGCCAAGGCCTCACCGCAAGCGACGGTGCCGCCGCAGCCCTGAACGGCGCATGGCCGCTGGGACAGCCCAACACAGCCTACGCGCAGTACTTCATCGGCAACAGTTACCTTGCTCCGATGGGTGCCGTGACAAACGTGACCTTTGAGCCCGGCTGCCGCAACAACTGGCACATCCACCACGGCGCCGTGCAAGTGCTCATCTGCGTCAGCGGCCGCGGTTGGTATCAAGAATGGGGCAAACCCGCCGTGGCCCTCACTCCGGGCGTAGTTATCGCTATTCCCGCCGAGGTCAAGCATTGGCACGGCGCCGCCGCCGACTCCTGGTTGCAGCACCTCACCTATATGACCGACGTCCGAGACGGCTCCTCCAACGAGTGGCTCGAGCCGGTCAACAACGCCACCTACACCGAGGCGACCGCCAACCGCTAATCGGCCACACCGTGACCCCCGGCCGTGCCGGCAAAACACGGCAACCGAAATACGGGGACGGCGAAACATGGGGACGGTTCTTTTGTTTCGCCGCGAGACATGGGGACGGTTCTTCTGTTTCACCGCGAAGCGGCTGACAACAGAAGAACCGTCCCCAATCGGAGGCTTCACATTCTGTTGCCACAACGGTTGACGCGACGGTTTTCGCGGCGGTTGACGCGACGGTTGACGCGACGGTTGACGCGCCTCGAGATGGGGACGGTTCTTCTGTTTCACCGCCAAGCGGCTGAAACAGAAGAACCGTCCCCGTGTTTCGCAAAAAGCCCCGTCAGTGGCGACAGAAACGGCCAACTCTGTCGCCCCTAACGGGGCTAATTGGGGGGATGGGTACGTTTTGGGCACGGGGGCTGGCGCCCCCGCCTAGGAGCTGTCGCCCCTGACGGGGCTTTTTGGGGGGATGGGTACGTTTAGGCACGGGGGCTGGCGCCCCCGCCTAGGAGCTGCCGCCCCTGACGGGGCTAAACGTCCCCGTGTTTCGGAAGAAATGATAAAGATTTTTGAAAGATTTCCCACGCGGCAGCGTGGCCTAATTATTCATCGTCCCCGTGAGGGATGTTAAAAATCGGAGAGGGGGCGAGCGGTGGCGAGGTGCCGGAGGGCGGTGGCACGGGGCAGGAAGTGGAGGCGCAGGGCGGCGGAGACGGGATAACGGTTGAAGAATGGGTCATCACACAGGTAAAATTCCACGGATTTGACCTCATTGCTTGCCAACACGCCATCGCGATAGGCCGCAACCTTTTGGCGCACACGCGGAAGGACTTTCACTCCCTCGCGGCCGTCGGCCATAGTGAGCAGAGCCACCACATGGAGGCGCGGGCGGGGGTCGACAGCGGCCTCGCGTTGCTCGGGTGTGCTCTTGTGGCTGATGGTGATGTGGCGACCGTGGCGGTTGTTGATGTCGTTCATCATGCTGCGGAAAATGGAGCCGTGCACCGAGTCGTCGGGCAGTTGCTTGAAGAAGATGTAGTAGTGAATCATCTCGTGGATGATGGTGTCTTCAACCTCGGCCAGGGGCAGGTCGTAACGTGTGGAGACGCGCAGGGTGTAGTCATAGCGCTCCACCCCACCGTTTTTGAGACGCCGAATTTTGAAGGCCAATTGCCCTTGAAATGTCTTGGCGTTGCTCAATTTGATTGGGATTGCCGGCAGCACACCGTTGAAAATCTGTCTGTTGAACTCGTCGAACTTTTGTTGTATAAAATCTATTGTAGCCCTCATGCCGGTCATTAATCGTTAGTATTATCGCAAAGATAGCACTTTTTTCTTGATGGTGGCGTCGTCTGTCACTATTTTTTTGTAATTTTGCGCTTCAAGATATTGTTCAACCCAAAAAGAGAATAAGAACAAAAGTTTTTGAAGAAGTCAAATTAATGGTAATGTGGCATGTAAAGGCATCGGTTACAATTAACATGACTATCAATCACTTTTACATCATGAACTTAAAATAACAACTGTATGAAAAAGACGTGCTTGATGGTGGTGGCCATGCTGATGGCCGCGATGGTTGTCGAAGCCCGAGAGACGGCCGCGCAGCCTTATATCGAGTTGGACCGGCTCCCCAAACTGATTGATATTATGGCGCAGGGGGGAATGTCCGTGGATGCCACCTCGCCGCCTAACCGAAAATCTTGGCGCAACGGAACATGAAAAACGCAAGGTCATTCACCCCATGCACCTGTGCGCGGAGTCCCTTTATCTTGGAGTTGAATGACTCGGCTGGCGCATTGGTAGACCTGTTGTTGAAAAAGTTCAGCACATACTCCTCTTTGCTCTTTATCGTGTCGCGCACTGATATGATTTCCTTGATGCGGGTATTTCCCACGTTCTTGTACCATTTGTGCAGCTTCTTTTTGGCCGTTTCCCTGTCGTTGTTCCTGCTGAAGATGTTGCGCAGTGCGCACAGCAGCCCGAATGCCGTCTTCATTTTGGGCTCCATCTGGAAGAGCAGCCGCATCTCCTCTCTCTGGAATTCGGTCCATGTGTCGGGGCTTTTCATCAGCGGGTATCTCACATGTGTCAGGAGGTCGGCCATGGTCTCCCCGTTGCTGAGCTTGTTGGGCTCGAACTTCTCGTTCTTGCGTTTTGGCGGACGGCCCAGGCGTCTGCCGTTGGCGCTTTTTCTCGGCTTGTGTGTCTTGCGGTATCTTGCACTGGCCTTGGCGCGCTTCTCCTGCTTTTTCCTGAACTCCCGCTCCTCGCGCTTAACCGCGGTGGTGTTGGCGCGCTTGAGCTTCATGCGCATCGCGTCGAGTCCCTTCGTGCCGTAGAGCTGTATCACATGGAACAGGTCGATGACTATCTCCGCCTGCGGGAACGACCTCTTGACGATGCCCATCATGCTGTCCGAGAAGTCCATTGTCACCTCTTTGACCTTTTTGCGGCTCTCTTCCGGGATATTGTCCAGACGGCCGGCCACTTCGGCCACCGTGGTGCCCTTGACTGCGGCGATGAGCGTGCCTTTCCTGCCGTGGCCGTCCTTGTTGGACAAGAAAGTGAACAGGTCATGGTGCAGCATCGTCTCGTCGATGCTCAGACGCTCGCCCATGTTCTGTTCCAGCAGCACCCACCGGGACGCGTGGTCTTTCTGTTCCCAGGCGCGGAACCCGCTCAAATGGTCCTTGTATGCGCGGCCCAGGTACTTGCCGTCACTGCGGAAGAAGCGCCCCACGCATTGGGCCGTCACCGGGTAGGTATCCAACCATTTTTTTTAAGAAACCAGCGAACTCCAACGAGTAGCTGGTCCCTTCGGCCACCAGAGGAAGGCTCTCAAGGATGACGTTGTGACCGTCAAAGTCCAGCCAACGTCGGCGACGCACATGCAGCAGAACCTTGTGCTCGCGCTGGGGAAAGTCGTTGAACAAGCGGGGCTCCGTGAAACCGTTGGGACGCAAGTCGTGCCACACCACATCGCGCAAGTCACGCTCATCAAGATGAATGTGAAGGATGCGAATCACGGTGCCCGTCTCGTCCTTCTCGTTAGTGACCTCTTCTTCAATCTTGGTGACTTCGAAGTAATCAAGCATGCCGCATGGCAGCATGTAACGGACCAATGCCGAATAGTCAAATGATGAATCTTTCTGTGCCATGCGGCAAAGATAACTATTTTATCAGACATGAGCACTCGTTGCGCCAAGATTTTCGGTTAGGCGGCGAGGTGGCATCCACGGACATTCCCCCCTGCGCCAAAGAAAGTTATAAAACTCAGTATCATCGTTACTGCTATCTTAGCAGTAATATGTATTATCTGGTCAGCTACTAAGGTAGTGAATAACCCATCATGGTCATTACGCACCCCTAATTGGGAAGACACTATTGCTATGCGTATTTCAGACGATATTAAAGGACAACCTATGAATAGTGCTCGCAATGGAATGTATCAGGTTTTAAATACCATCAGCTCACTTGAAAACAAAGGAACGGTTGACTCGACAAAATGTCACGCTGCAAAGCGCGACGCAGTCATGGCCTATGCACCAATATTTATCTCTTTCGCCGATAACTATTTTAATCGTTCGGGATGGGGAGGAAACAACAATGAGATTCAACAAGGCATGAATGAGATAGAGTCTTTAAATGTATCTTTATCAAGTGATGTCCGTTCTAATTTTACAAAATTCAAAAGCATCTTGGCAAAATATGTCGATGCAGTCAAAGTGTATAATGATGCCCGCAACTGTACCTCCGTTAACAACATCGCCTCGATTACAAAAAGAGCTAAGGCATTGTTGCAAGATCAATATATTCAACGCTGCAATCAAAGTTCGAATCTGCAAGAGAGCAGTATATCTAACTTGGCCCGGAATGCTGCCTTTAACCACGTGTATCACAAGGCTCAAGGCTACGTCAATACAATGCGTAAATATAAAACTGATAGTGATGGAAATATAATATATGGTGAATATACTCTCACGCGAAACGAGAATAATACTTTCCTATCCATTTTAGAAGAATATCCTGACCAATATCGCTCAACCGAGCAGACTAGAAAAATCAACGATCTAAAGGCCTGTTTTGATGTCATTCAATAGGATTTACATATCGCTCTTCTGCTTATTATCGCTAGGAGTTTCTTGTAAAGCGGCTTCCCCTAACGTCGTGTTGTCGGAACTTGATTCTATTCGAACGTTACTTTGCGCTCATAATGATTCAGTCAATGAAATAGCGTCAGATCTTTCTGAATTACGAAAACTCAAGAATGACGCAGACAGTATCACTCATTTAAAAGATTCATTAAGTGCGACATTTGGTCGCATTGGCGAAAATTCGGTCTACTTAAAAGATTCGCTAAATAAAGAGCTCACTTCAATAGATTCTGCTATTAGTGAAGCTAAAAAAGCCAAAAATGACTCTCTGAAAAGAGATTTAATTGCTAAACGGGAAACTTTCCGTAAATATCAGAAGCATGTATCTGATTCGTTGGAAGTGGAATTAAACGCTTGCCGGAAAAAACTAAACGTCCTGACAGATTCTCAAGAACAGATTATTAATAGACAAGTTGAGTTGAATCGCACTTTATCTAATAAATACAATTTAGCAAAGGACTCATCTGGTATCAATAGTATTGAGCTTCAACTGCTCGCACAACAAAATCAATTAAGAGACACAAATTATGATCAACTAAGGAAGCAACACGATGTTTTAATATTTAATAATTTTGCTGATACAGCACTGTTAAATCCATATAACAAAGAGCATGTTGAAATAGCAAAAATAGAATTAAACAAGTGTTTGACGCAAAACTACAAAGATGCTGCTAAAAAGATAATAGTGTTGCTGACTGACTACCCTAAATATCAGCAGGAAACTATGCGTTTTATTGAATATCTGACTGATAGCAACTCCAAATTATTGGATCGAATAGATAGAACTTTTATTGATCGCAGTGAAGGCAAGGAAATCATTGCTGGATACATGAATTTGGGATATCAGAGAATTCGCAATGAACAAATTTCTTTATGGTATCTTGACGATAGCTACAAGTTTTTGGATAAGCTGATAGCTAAGCTCAAGATAGTAAAAGTAGGTACTGATTTCATAAATGAAAAGGAGGAAGCCAGACTTTGGTTAGAGGAGATGAGAAAGGGGAAACGAATTTGGCATTATTTGGATAACTGACTTATGAATACAAATAGTCATTTGGATTAGTCTGAAAAAGTGCGTTCAATCAATGTCTTATGTGTATGCGTTTGTATAAATGTAATAGATAATCACCATAATGGGAACAGATAACAAAACTCAGCAGGCAAGCTCGGAGTCTCGTGTGGTAAAGGAGCAAAACGCCAACACCTGCAATCGATTGATTGGGTGGTGTATACTATTTGCAGTTGTGGATGTGCTATTGTTTCTATTGTTATTGCTTTTGCCTGATTGTTGCGATGACAATAGTTCCTCTGGTTTGCAGCCGTCTCCAATCATTAGCCAGCCAACGCCACATGACACGATAACCGTCACGCAACCAATGGATACGTTGCCGGATGACGATATGGATCAGCGTGTGAGAGATTTGGGAGGCAGCACCAATGGCGTTATGAGATTCACTATTGAGTGGAACCATGATGATAACGATATCGAGAGTGATGTGGACGCTCATGTTTTACTTCCAAATCAAGAGGAAATTTTCTTCAAACATCTGAATGCATCAACAGGTGCTCGACTTGACGTTGACAGGCGTAAAACACCGGGTATAAAGATTGAAAATGTAATCTGGCCTACTGTTGAAAGTGTCAAAGACGGTAAGTACGTTTTTTTTGTTCATCAATTCAGTGGTGAAAACGTCGGAGTCATTAATGCTAAGATTATTATCGGAGACAAAGTCACTTCGTTCCGTATTAATGGTCCGTTGCAAAATGATTCGGTTATTCCTATTGCCGAAGCTGAGTTCTCCAACGGTACACTAACTGCTTTCAATTGCAATACGTCAATATTGGTTTCAAACAATCAATAATATTATTTATATTGATACTGGCATTTTTAATAATTAATTTTCACGATTATGAATGGTGATGGTTATGTAGCGAAGCCGATGTCCGGTTTGTGGACTGCTATCAAGAGTGGCTTCAAGAATGTGTTTAATTTCAGAGGTCGCATGCGTCGCAGCGATTACTGGATGTTTATTGTTTCTGTAATCGTAATATCTGTAGGACTTCTCACTGGCTTTTTTTATTTGACAGAATGTCTGCCCCTATATCGCTCAACAATGAATGAAAATTCGTATGAGTTGGTTTTTATGCTTTTAGTTGTGTTGCTAGCCATAGTGTTCTTTATCATTCCGTTGTTGTTAATGTTAGGAGCTACAGTGCGTCGCTTGCATGATTTTGGACATAGTGGCTTATTAGCATGGTTGACGTTCGCCTGTTTAGTTAGCTCTATTATTAGCTTCTCTGTTAGCATCATTCGCTATGATATGGATGATCCTTCAGAATTGATGGTTTGGGTATTTATCATTACGTGCATATTGGTTATTGTTACGATAGTGTTGTGTATGAAGGATAGTATGAAAGGAGTGAACCAATATGGTGATTCTCCAAAATGGGAACAAAGAGCTGACATCTGATGATATTTGCCTCATAACGGTTTGTGTAACTGAATGTTGAACTGCAGTCATTAATCTGAGCTTTTTCGTTAATGACTGCAGTTATAAATTGTATGTGGCAATTATACAAAATATTGGCACTTGTATGACTTTGTTTATTTCGCAGTAATAACTAATTTTGTGCTCGTAAAATGTGTTCATGAAAGATTTATTAATTTAATAGGCATTTAACTATGCTAACTTGTATAGTTTGTGGGGATGAAGAGGCTTTTGGTTTTTGTGGTGGGGGTTGTGGTGATTGTTGCTGCCTGCAGGCGAGGTGGGGCGGAGGGCTCTGTGAAGGTGCTGGAGAGGGAGGGGTATCGTGTGGGTTATGATAGCACGATGAGGTGCGCGCGGTGGGTGGAGTGGACGCTGACGCCGCAGCGGCTGCAAGGCGATGTGGAGAGGCGCATACACTACGACAGCACGGGACGCGCTATCGGAATAGCGGACTTCTCGCCGGCGCTCGTCGAGAAGGGCGTCATCGAGGACCGAGAGGTGCCGCAGCCGCGGCCATCGCTCAGCGATTGGCGGCTCCGGCCGGACTCGATGAGCCGCGGACACATGTGCCCCGCGGCGGACTGTAAGTTCTCTGAGGCGGCCATGAACCAGTCGTTCCTGCTCACCAACATCTGCGTGCAGACCAAGAGGCTGAACAGCGGCAGTTGGAACCGGTTGGAGATGAAGTGCCGCGACCATGTCAACAAGTACGGCGACACGCTGACGATTGTCTGCGGACCGGTGTTTCTGGCGGGGCGGCCGGTGAGGCGTATGGGCAATATCGCCGTGCCGGACGCGTTCTTCAAGGCAGTGGTGTCGTCGCGAGGGGCGCGCACGTGGGCGTTCCTTTACGTCAACGACACCACGTCACACGCGATGGACGACGCGCTCACTACGTTGGACTCGCTGCGGCGCGTCACCGGTATCGACTTTCTTCCCGGCATCGCCGACAACCCCGCGCCCCTCAGCCGGTTGTAGGCTCCGGTCATTGGTGTCCTGTCGCCCCTAACGGGGCTAATAAGAGAGAGTGGCGGTATTGACACTCATACCGCAAGTTTTTTTAACATAAATATCCATTAATATTCATTAATCGTAGTCGCACAGTTGATATTTTGAATAAATATTAATGGATAATTAATGGATATTCATGTTTAAAAATAATCAGCGACTTTTTGCAGTAGACTCATAAATTGTCTTTATTCTCTTTATTGTCTTCAAAGAAATAAAGAGATTTTTGAAAGATTTCCCACGCGCTAGCGTGGCTGATTTAGCCGTTGCCGCCGTCGGCCAGACCCTATATACTCAGGATGGCATCGAGGATGGTGTTGACGTCGCCCACGTCGACGGTGGTGTCGCGGTTGACGTCGGCCAGGGGTAGCAGAGCCGCTGCCGGGTCGCCGAGGATGCGGGCCAGCACGGCGTTCACGTCGCCCACATCGACTTTGCCGTCGCGGTTCACGTCGCCCGGGGCAAGTGGCCGCTGCAAGGCGTCCATGGTGGTGGCGAAGGGCGCGGGACGGTCAACGCATTTGATGAATGTGCGGCCCTGGCCGTCGGTGACGATGACGGTGATGGGCTGCGTGGCCGTAGTGGCGCGAGCGGTGAACGTGTGGAGGTTACGCGGGGTTGCGAAATACTCGGTGTAGTTGCCCATGTCGGCGTAGCATGGCACGTCGTAGCACAGAGTGTGCAGCGGGTCTTCCATCGCCTCGTGGGTCCACCACAGGCGCGTGTCGCCCTCGTAGATGTTGACGCGCCACGTCCGCGAGTCGTAGTTGAACACGTTCACCATCACGGTGTTGGGCTCGATATTCGCATAGTCTTGCCGAATAGGGTAGCGCTCGATGATTGCTCGCATGGTGGCGTTGTCGCGATAGAACCGTGCCACGGTGTTCATGTCGTAGACGCGCATTTGGGCGTCGCCCGTGTCGGCCTCGGTGCTGAGGTAACGCCAGTTGAGGCGGTTGCCGTCCACTTCGAGCAGTTCAAAGCCACCGGGCGAGCCGTCGAGGCACACGTCGCGGCCGGTATAGTGTGCGGTCCACCACCACGAACTGCACACGGCGGCCACGTTGCGCTCGGTCACGTTTGGGTGGGCGGTGGGGTGCATGGTGGAGTTGGTGTGGATGTGGCCGCTGAGGATGAGCACTTGGTTGAAACGGTCGAGGCGGTTGCAAAGGTCGTCGGCGCCGTCTCCTGTGAGGCGGGGAACAGTATTGCGGTTGTTGTTGAGTTCCCACACGGGGATGTGCAGGCACACGACGACGGGGCGGTCGCTCTCGACGAGAGCTAGGTCGGCGTCGAGCCAGTCGAGTTGCTCTTGGGTGAGGCGAGCCTCGTTATTGCGGCTGCCGGCCACATCGTCGCTGTAGGTCACGCCGGGCAAAGCCTCGTTGAGGTAATAGATGTCGTCGAGCACAACGTAGTGTACGCGCCCGATGTTGAATGAATAGTAGGAGGGGCAAACGATGTCGCGCCACGGTGCTGCGGCGAGGTGGTCGGTGTCGTCGCCGGCGGGCACTGACGGGTCGTTGTCGTGGTTGCCTATCACGGGCCATAGCGTGACGGGCCACCGGCACTGCTCCATAAAGTCCATGAAGTCGTGGAGGTCAAAGCCGTTGGCGCGCCAGAACCTGTCCCACGTGAGGTCTCCGAGGATGGTGCTGTGGATGGTAGCGTAGCCATCCTGCTCGCGCAGGCGGCGCACTTCGCGCTTCAGTCGCGGCATGAATGTGTATTGAAAGCGGTTAAGGTCGCCGATGCGCCGTGCCAGATGAGTGTCGGCGGCGACGAGCATGGCGTGGCGCGTGCCGTCGTCGGCCGCCGGGGCGAGGGTGAAGTTGTGGCTCTCGTCTATGCTTGGGTCGGGATTGTCGAGCGGGGTCCAAAAACGCGGGTTGAAGGCCTGCTCCATAGCGGCCAGGCCAAGGCCAGGCTCTACATCGCCCGCTCGTTGGTGTCCTGTCGCCCCTAACGGGGCTAATAATATTGGGAGGGCGGTATTGTCACGGGGGTTCCGCTTCGCTTCACCCCCGCCTAAATTCTTGTCGCCCCTATCGGGGCTCGCGGCCTTGGCCTGGCCGATAAGCGGCGAGGTTGTTTCTGCTGCGGGCTCATAGCCCGCCGGGAGGCTGTAGAAGACATAGCCGAGCCGTTTGTTGCTGTCGATGGCATAGCGTCCGTCGCTATCGGTGACGGTGACGGTGATGCCGTCGCTGACGGCCACGCCGGCCAGCGGCGCGCCGCCGGTCGTGGCAACGCGTCCGGTGAGTGTCGCCGCGGTGGCGGTGGCCGTCATCGTTGCCACCGCAAGCAATATCGCTGTCAGTCTGATAAGTCTCATTGCGTTAGTGCCTTGCGGAGCGTGAAAGTGGTGTAGTTGAGGCGGAGCCACAACTCGAGGAAGACGTCGTTGAGCGAATAGGTGTCGGCGCGTCGCGTGATCAGGCCGTGGCGCATGAGGTGGTTGGCGCTGTGCTGCGTCGCGCCGGGGGTGGAGAGTTTGTGCTCTTTGACAAACTTTGACGAGAAGATACATTGAGCCTCGCCCTCTGTGGCCACGGCAATGAGCAGCCCCTTGTGCTTGTCGGGCACTTCTCCCACCATTGCGCGGAACATCGGTTCCTTGCCGGCGATGACGTTTTGCAGCGCGGTGGCGACGTTGTCGGGAGTACATCGCTCGCCATCGTCCAGAATGGTATATGCCTCGTTAAAGGTGCGCTGCAGGGCGTAAGTGTTGCCACGGGTGAGGCGGTGCAGGGTCGCCACGGTGTCATCGTCCACGGTGATGTCGCGAGGCGCCAGCAGTCGCCTGACGAATGATGTGTAGACGTCAAGGTCGATTGCTTTTGAGCAAGGTGGCTGTTTCTGCCTCGCGGTCGCAAAAGTACTGTGGCTCAATGCGTCCAACAACGATAAACGGGTTTTTGGATGTTGTGCCCATAGTTGTGAAGATGTTGATTGTCACCGCAAAGGTAGCGTTTTTTTTCCAATTATCAAAATTTGATAATCAAAATTTGATAATTGTTGTTGACCGTGGGAGGGCAGAAACTGTATCACAATTGGCGCACGCGTTGCGAGTGGAAATCTTTCAAAAATCTTTCAAAATATCACATCGATTAAATAATTCGAGTTTCGTATTTTGTAGGGACACAATTTATTGTGTCCACGTGCCGCAGGGGTGGACACAATAAATTGTGTCCCTACATTTTGTTCTACTTTAGAAACTTGAGTTAAATAATTATGAATGACGATAATTAATTATTTACTTTTATTTAAGATTTTGAAAGATTTCCCGCCCGTTAGGGCGGCCTAATCCTAAATATCAATTATGATACAGTTTCTGCACACCGAACGTTTTAGTCGTTGGGTGGCATTAAAATCAGCCACGAGCGGGAGTTTTTCCTCGTTCGTGGCTGATTATGGCCTGTTGGCCGCGGTGCTGAGCGTGGCTCTATCGGTTCAGTGAGGCACCGGATGACCACCAGGACTTGCTGTCGGCGGCCTCGACAACGACCTCGATGTCGTCGGGCAGGTTGCAGAAGAAGTCGATGCCGGTGCGAGCCTCCAACTCGTCGATGGTGATATACTCGGCGCTCTCCTCATTTATCACCGGCCAATCGTGTGTACTGCTGTCAGCCCCCTTAGTGCCGCTATTGTAGTGCTTGGTCCAGATGCCCAGGGCGCGGAACGTGCCATAATAGTTGCCGTCGCCGCTATCCTGGCTGGATTTGGTGTAGGCCAGCAACGCCATGTAGAAGTACTTGGGCACGGGCAGGGTGCCGTTGCACTTGAGGTCACTGTATGTAGTGCCGTTGTAGGTGGTACTATACACGCCGCTCTCGGTAGTGCCGCTCAAGGTGATGTTGTCGATGGTGGCCGCTTTGACGATAAACAGGGTGTCGCACTTGCCGGCCCACGTGCGCACATCGGCCTCAAGATTGTTCCATTGCCCGCCGTTATGAGCCTGCCATTGCGGCTGCATATTGCCGAAACGATAGGTTTGGGCATTCTGCTCGGACGACATCTTGCGGTCGGCACTCGGGCAGAGGTGTCCACGCGAGTAGCCGCTGCTGCTATAATGTGTCTGCTTGGAACGCGTGGCCGATGGCAATTCGGTGTCTTCCTTGAAGGTGTCGCTACCCGTTGTACTGCCATTGCGGTTACCGGCGTGGAACTGGTAGCACGTCCAGCGGTTGGCAATCAGCGTATTGGACCACTCGATGGCGTAGGTCACGCCATAACTGCTGGTGCTCTTCTGCAGCCACGATGTGTTGCTCTCGCTGCTGATGTGGGGAACCTCAAGTCGCCAGAAGCCGTAAGAACTCGGAGTGCCGCTGCCGCTGGCCAGGTTGTTGCTTGTCCACGTGGTGGCGTGCCAGTTGGCGTTGGCGTTATTGTCATCGTCGGTGATGATGGTGAAGGTGGCGGAGGCGGTGGCCGACGAGGTGCCGTTGTAGATGGCGATGGCCTTGACGACGGCGCTCGAGTTGAGCGTGAACGTCACCGTGGTGGAGCCGCGGCCGGTGTAGTTGCTCGCGCTGGGAGTGGTGCCGTCGGTGGTATAGTAGACCGTGGCGCCGGCGGTGGTTGTGGCCACCGTCACGCTCTGGGCGACGGTGTAACTGCCGCCGGCGGGCGAGATGGTGGGCGTGTCGACGGTGATGGCGCCGCCGCTGATGACCAGGCTGCTGATTTGCGAATAGAGGAACTCCACGCTGTGGCCGCTATTGGCACTGGGATACACCTTGACGCCCACACCGGTGGTGGAACCGAATGTGCCGCCAACAAACTGGATCGAGTCGAGGGCCGAGGCCTCGTAGGTGTGCACCGTGCCGTTAACCAGCGTGATGGTGTAGGTTTGGGCTGTGGCGCCCGCGGCTGTCGCGAGGATAGCGATGGCAATGGCAATCTTCGCTATGATATTGTTAAATAGAACTCTCATTGCTGATATTTTTTAGCCGCCTGACGGCGGGAAATCATTCAAAATCTTTTATTTTTGACGACGCCCTGACGGGCGGAAATCTTTCAAAATCTTTTATTTTTTTGGCTGCCTGACGGCGGGAAATCTTTCAAAATCTTTTTTTTGGCCGCCTGACGGCGGGAAATCATTCAAAATCTTTTATTACGGCGGGAAATCATTCGAAATAATATAATTAAGATTTTTGAAAGATTTCCCACGCGCCAGTGTGGCCTAAATAGATTTACTGTTTGACGGTTTTCTTGCCGTTGACGATGTAGATGCCGGCGGGCAGCGACTGCCAGTCGCCGGTCATGCGGACGCCCATCAGGTTGTAGGTGCCTTCGACGGCCACTGCGTCGCCCTCGGCGAGGATGTCGTTGATGCCGGTGATGGTGCCGCTGCTGTCGCCGTCAAAGACGATGCGCAACGCCTGGTCGGCAGGCGTGGTGAAGTAGGCGCTCGAGCCGTCGACGCTGCCGCCCAGGGCGCTTGCCCAGCCCACGCTGCCATCGTCGGTCATCACCTTGACGCTGTTGTCGTCGGTGGAGACGCTGGTTGGCGAATAGGTGCCGGTCATGGTGTACTCGTCGGTGCTGCTGACGCGACGCGGAGCGTTGTAAGTGGTGCTGCTAACGTTCACGGTGTGAGTCACCGAGCCGGCGGGCTCGTTGCTGAGTGTCACGCCGCTGAATGTCATGCCGGACGTGGTGTCGTGAGCCTTGACTAGATAGGGCACGCCGGCCTGGATTGATGTGGCCTGCTCGAAAATCATGTTGCCGGCGTCGAATTGGCGGCCGCTGGGGGCCGTCACCGGGTCGCCCTGCTGCACGCCGATATACTCCATGATGACGCCGTCAAACTCGGTGATGTCAAACGGCACCGTGAGCGGCGTCCACACTCCGGCGGTGAACGGCTTGGCCAGCCTCACCTCCACGTCGCTGATGCTGCTCGAGGGCGAGACGAAGGCCTGCGTGGCGTCCACCACGTGGGTGATAACCGGCTCGTCGCCCAGGGCGACAGGATAGACGGCGGTTGGCGTGGCGATGGCGCTCACGTCGACCAGCGCGCCGTTATAGACGTTATAAGACGCGTTGAACGCGTTGGTGAGAGTGAGTGAGGTGGTGCCGACTTTCACGTTGCTGACCTTCACCCAGTCGGCGGCGTGGCCGGCGACTTCGGTGGCGGCGACCGCGACGGGCTCGGTGGCCGTCTCGGAGACCGGGTCGGCGATGACGAACCACGGGCAGTGGGTGCGGTCGGTGCTCTGGCACAGATCGGGCGTGAGTTGCGGGTTGCCGTCGCTGGCGGTGGAGTATTGTCCCATAAGCCAACCGGCGATGTGCTGGTCGTGGGTCATCTCACGCGTGGTGACGAGGCCCTTGATGAGCATCGCGCCACTGCTGTCGCGCACGTATGCGTCGTAGGTGTAGGTGCCTGCCGAGGCGTTGGCGGCAGTCTGTGAGGCGTGCAGCACGCGGGCGTTGTAACTGTCGGGCAGGTAGAGGCGCACCGTTTCGCCGGCAGTCACCTCCTTGAATGCGGCGATGCCCGTGACGGTCGTCACCGAAGAGGCTGCGGCCGTCTTGCGGTAGATCTGCACCGGACTGCCGTAGGTTGAGGCATAAGTGCCGATGCGCGGATTGGTGCCGCTATTGTAGTTATACCGCATCACGCGATCGCTGGTGCCGTTCTCACGGATTGTGGCGTTGTCGTCGCTTATATCGATAGAGTGGACCTTTGCAGAGTTGTCACTCGCCATTGTGAGGCTATTGTTCGACGGGTTGGCATAGAGGTAGTTGGAGCCGTTGCGGAACTTCCACGCGCCGGTCGAGCCTTCGAGCACAAGTTCAAGGGCCTCGGCGTTGCTTCCGAGTGTGACGGTGCTATAGTCTTGACTCAGGGTGACATCAGTGGTGGAGGTTTTCAGTACACTACTGACGGTTTCGGCGGTCATTACCGAGGCTCCGGGGGTCGCGTTGTTAACGACGATGATGACAATGTCGCCGCTGGCGAGGGTGGAAGCGTCGGTGACGAGGGTGTACTCGTCGCTAGTGACCGGAGCCTGATAGGTGATCGTGGCGGAGGCGACTTCGCTGTCGGTCATACCGCTCTTGACGGCGATGGCCTTGACGGTGGTCGTCGCGCTGACGGTGAACGCCGTGCTGTAGGTTGTGCTGCTGCTTGTGGGCGTCGTGCCGTCGGTAGTGTAGTGGATTGTGGCGCCATCGGTCGTGCAACTGATCGAAACGCTCGTCGGTCCCGTAATCACGGTGCCGTCGCTCGGCGAAATCACCGGCGTGGCCACCTGCTCTGTAGTTGAGCCGCTAACCTGTCGATAAAGTGCAACAGATTGTTGAGAACTTGTGTAGCAGGCAAAACGCAGACTATTTGATGCAGAATTGTATTGCAATTTACGGGTGTTATCATAACCGTTGGCAATGGTCGGAACTCCGTCGGAGAAGGTGACTGCCCATTGCGAGTTGGTTGAAACGGAAGTTGCAGATGCAAGTGAGTTTCCGCTGCTCCAAGACATGTATTTGCCGTCTTCAAACAGAAACGTCCAGGCACCTGAAGTACCTCCTAAGGTTAGAGGCGCGACACTACTATTGCTCGTTAGTGTGATTTGGGAATCGCTAAGCGTAAAGTTGGATGTTCCGGTGATTGATTGTCCGTAAGTTGTTGAAGTACTGGATATTGCTCCCATCGCGGCGGGTGTCGCTTCATAGACGATGATGAATTTTTTGCCGACATCGCTGCTGCTGATGCTCGTCACTTTTTCGTATGTCAGTCCATCTCCGCCGCCGGATGAGCCGGCCTCGATAGTGTAGGTTGCGGAGGCGACTTCGCTGTCGGTCATATCGTTCTTGACGGCAATGGCCTTGATGGTTGTGGTGGAACTTACACTGATAGCGCCGCTGTAAGTGGCACTGCTTGTGGTTGGCGTGCTGCCATCGGTAGTATAATAAATTGTGGCTCCGCTCGTGGCACAATTGATTGTGACGCTTTGCGCCGAGGTGTAGGTGCCGGCAGCGGGTGAGAACGTCGGTGTTTCAACCTGAGGCAGATTGATAGTGTAGGTAGCGGTGGCAACCTCGCTATTTGTCATACCGCTCTTGACGGCGATGGCTTTGATTGTGGTCGTCTCACTCACGTTAATCGCGCTACTATAGGTGGCAGAACTGCTTGTGGGCGTTGTGCCATCGGTGGTGTAGTGGATGGTGGCGTCGCTTGTAGTGCAGTTGATAGTGACGCTTTGTGCTGATGTATATGTGCCGCCGACCGGCGAGAACGTCGGTGTATCGACAGTTGCACTAGATGACGGAGTTGTGACGGTAAACGACTGAATACAGAACTGGCCGGCTTTGCTGCTGCCTTCAGAGCCATAATCCGCTTTGGCTCCTACAGTGAATGTAACGGAGGTAGCGCTTCCGGTCCAAGTAACAGTTTCGTCTCCGCTTGATTGCGTTGCAACAGTTCCGACGCTTGCTGTAATCGGAGGCAAACGTTTCTTACCTTGTGCAGATAAGTTGAAAACCAATCGCGTGAAAGCCGTGCTTGTTGTAGAAACAGTGACAGTGCCATTTGCGTAAACTCGCAGTTCGGCCGAAGTTCCTTCACCATAAATGGCCGGATTGATCGAGGAGGTTAATTTTGCACCAATAATGGTATACGTATCGACACTCGCTTCGCGAGTCTCGCCACTCGTGTTGAAGGACAAGTTGCCGATTGCGTAAGTTGTAGAGGTGTCGGCAAATGTGGTAAGAGCCACTGCCATCACCAACAAGGTTAATAGTTTTCTCATATTGTTTTTAAAAGGTTTTTGTTTTCGTTTTTAGGTTGCGAAATAGTGTGCAAATTTAGGTATAATTTTCGGGTTATCAACCAAAAAAAAGAGAAAATAATCACAAAAAGGCGAATTTTTCCGGCAAAAGCCGAAATCGTGCCCGCCGAAAACAGCCGCTGGTCTATTTTTATACACGAACTCAAGTTTCTAAAGTGTGTTGACGGCTTTGATTACTAATGAAGAAGTGGCGAAGACACTGGCGGACCGAAGGTCCGACTTCATGTTAAGGACCATGCAAGAGCCTCAAAGAGGGTCGCAGCTTGGTCCGGTTTTGCCATTGTTGAACCGACGCCAATTTTTTTTGAGGGTGTCATGCCGGATAGGCATCGCCGCCTGCTGTGACCACTAATTGCACTCAGCCGGTAAGAAAATTGCGATATTACTTGCACAATTCGCCTAAATTGTCTACTTTTGCGGCGAATTTTTTATTTTAATCCGATTAAAAACAAAAAGAGACCATAAAAATATGAGCAATATTCGATTTGATGCGATTAAACTGGCAATGGAGCACCGAATTGTCAACGTGGAAGCTCCCGCAGGCAAAGTGAAGGATTACTATGCCATCAACGTGTTCACCCGCGAGCGTATGCAAGAGTATATCGCGCCCGACGTCCTTGATATCCTCTTTGACGACGTTGACAACGGCCGCACCATCCATCGCGACATTGCCGGCAGCGTGGCCATCGGCATTCGCAAGTGGGCGATCGAACACGGTGCCACACACTACACCCATTGGTTTCAGCCTCTCACCGGCGGTACCGCTGAGAAGCACGATGCGTTCTTTACAATCAAGGACGGCGCGCTCGTGGAGGAGTTCAGCGGCGATAGCCTCTACCAGCAAGAGCCCGACGCCTCGTCGTTTCCCAGCGGCGGCATCCGCAACACCTTCGAGGCACGCGGCTACTCTGCCTGGGACCCCTCCAGCCCCGTCTTCCTCATCGGCGACACCCTGTGCATACCCACCGTGTTCGTGGCCTACACCGGCGAAGCCCTCGACTACAAGACTCCCCTCATCCGCTCCACTGTTGCCCTCAGTCGCGCCGCCCGCGAGGTTTGCTCGCTATTTGACAAGCAGGTGAAGAAGGTTAGAATCAACCTCGGATGGGAGCAAGAGTACTTTCTCGTGGACGAAGCTCTATTCCACGCGCGCCCCGACCTGATGCTCACCGGCCGCACCCTGATGGGGCACGAGAGTGCCAAGAATCAGCAGCTTGAAGACCACTACTTCGGCGCTATTCCCGAGCGCGTGTTGGCATTCATGCGCCACCTCGAGTACGAAGCCCTCAAAGTCGGCGTCCCAGTGCGCACCCGCCACAACGAGGTCGCGCCCAACCAATTTGAGATGGCGCCCATCTACGAGGATATCAACCTCGCCATTGATCACAACCTCCTGATTATGTCAATTATGGAGCGTGTGGCCCAGCAGCACCACTTCCGTGTGCTGCTCCATGAAAAACCCTTTGCCGGCGTCAACGGCAGCGGCAAGCACTGCAACTGGTCGCTGCAGACCAACACCGGTACCAACCTCCTCGCCCCCGGCAAGAACCCTTACCAGAATCTACAGTTTATTACCTTCCTGGTCAACGTGCTCATGGCCGTGCATCGCCACAACGGGCTACTCAAGGCCTCAATCGTCAGCGCCACCAACGAGCACCGCCTTGGCGCCAACGAAGCCCCGCCCGCAATCATCTCGGTGTTCCTGGGCAAGCAGATAACCGATGTGCTTGACATGCTTGAGATTACCGACGCCGATAAAGGCGTGATTATCAATGCCAAGAAAGAGATGAAGCTCGGTGTGGCTAACATACCCGAGATTCTTCTTGACAACACCGACCGCAACCGCACCTCACCATTCGCATTCACCGGCAACCGATTTGAATTTCGCGCCGTCGGGTCAAGCGCCAACTGCGGCGCGGCGATGCTCGCACTCAACGCCGCCGTCGCCGAGCAACTCTCGCTCTTCAAGGCCGAAGTGGATGCGCGCATCAGCAAGGGCGAGCCCAAGGAGCGCGTGCTCTTCGACATCATCAAGAAGTATATCGTGGCGTGCAAGCCCATACGCTTTGACGGCAACGGTTACAGCGACGAGTGGAAGCACGAAGCCCAAGAGCGCAACCTCGACTGCGAGACCAGTGTCCCCGTCATCATTGACCGCTATCTCTTGCCCGAGACTGTGAAGATGTTTCACGATACCGGCGTGCTCAGTGAAGCCGAGCTCCACAGCCGCTGCGAAGTGAAATGGGCAACCTACTCCAAGAAAATACAGATTGAGAGCCGAGCCATAGGCGACCTCGTCGTCAATCACGTGCTGCCCGCGGCCAAGCGCTACCAGACGATGCTTCTGCAGAACGTCCAGGCTGTCAAGCAGGTGTTCAGTGCCGACGAGACCGCCAGCCTCAACGAGATGGACTATAGCATCATTCGCCAGATTGAGTACCATTCCGGTGCTATCCTTGAGGGCGTGCAGCGCATGACCGATGCTCGCCACAAAGCCAACCGCCAGCCCGATGAGCGAGCCAAAGCCCTTGCCTATCACGACACCGTGTTGCCGCTGATGTCCGAGATTCGCACCCATGCCGATGCCCTCGAACTTATTGTCGATGACGAGATGTGGACCCTACCCAAGTACCGCGAGCTCCTCTTCATCCATTGACATCAGCCGCTCACGGCTCACATTCTATTTAGTCTATTCATAATCAATTAATAAATTATTTATCTATTATGTGTGGAATCATTGGATACGTGGGTAAGCGGGACGCTTATCCTATCTTAATCAAAGGCTTGCATCGTCTTGAATACCGCGGCTACGACAGCGCCGGCGTGGCTCTCATCAATGAGGCCGGCAAGCTCAACGTCTTCAAAGCCAAGGGCAAGGTGGCGGAGCTGGAAACATTTGCCACCGACAAGGACACCACGGGCCATATCGGCATCGCACACACCCGCTGGGCTACCCATGGCGAGCCCAACACCGCCAACGCACACCCCCACTACTCAGCGAGCGAGCGCCTGGCCATCATCCACAACGGCATCATTGAGAACTACTCCGTGCTCAAAGCCGGACTGATGCAGGAAGGCTACTCCTTCAAGTCCGACACTGACACTGAGGTGCTCGTGCAGCTTATCGAATACACCCAAGTGGACCGCCACGTGGACCTCCGCACCGCCGTACAACTTGCCCTGCAGCAGGTCATCGGCGCCTACGCCATCGTGGTCCTTGACCAAGAGCACCCCGACACACTCATCGCAGCCCGCAAAGGGTCGCCTCTCGTGGTGGGTATTGGCGACGGCGAATACTTCCTCGCCTCTGATGCTACTCCCATCGTGGAGTACACCGACAAGGTTATCTATATCGAAGACGAGGAGGTCGTCACCATAAGCAACGACCACGAAGTCGAGATTGTCACAATAGGTAACGTGCAGAAGCCCCCTGAGATACAGCGCCTTGAGATGTCGCTCTCTCAACTGGAGAAGGGCGGATACCCGCACTTTATGCTCAAGGAGATCTTTGAGCAACCCCGAACCCTAACCGACTCAATGCGTGGTCGCATCAACTTAAGGCAGGACAATATCTCCCTCTCGGGCTTTATTGACAATCGCGAACGCTTTATCAACGCCAAGCGTATCATCATCACGGCTTGCGGCACAAGCTGGCACGCGGGCTTGATCGCAATGTACGCCATTGAGGAGTTTGCACGCATCCCCGTTGAGGTGGAGTACTCCTCTGAGTTTCGCTATCGCAGGCCGGTCATTGATAAGGACGATGTGGTCATCGCCATCTCCCAATCGGGCGAGACTGCCGACACCCTCGCTGCCATCCAGCTCGCCAAGGAGCGTGGCGCATTCATCTTCGCCATCTGCAACGTGGTGGGCGCCTCTATCCCGAGAGTGAGCCACAGCGGTTGTTACACCCATGCCGGTCCCGAGATTGGTGTCGCCTCCACCAAGGCCTTCACCGCCCAGGTCGTGGCCCTGACGATGCTGGCTCTGTGTATAGGCAAGGAGAAAGGCACACTCAGCCCCGACAAGTACCTCGCCATAGTGCGCGAGCTGGGACAGATTCCCGGCAAAATAGAGCGTGTGCTCGGCCAGAACAAACGCATCGCCGAGTTTGCCAAGATGTTTATGTATGCCCAAAGCTTCATCTACTTGGGTCGCGGCTACAACTTCCCCGTTGCGCTCGAAGGGGCGCTTAAACTCAAGGAGATAAGTTATATCCATGCCGAAGGCTATCCTGCCGCCGAGATGAAGCACGGACCCATCGCCCTCATCTCCCGCGAGATGCCGGTGGTGGTCGTCGCACCACAGTGTGGCACCTACGAGAAGGTCGTGAGCAACATCCAGGAGATCAAGGCCCGCAAAGGTCGCGTCATAGCCATCGTGACCGAAGGTGACGACCTGATAAGCAAGATCGCCGATTTTGTGATCGAAGTACCTCGCACCGAGGAGTGTCTCACCCCGCTGCTCACGGTGATTCCGCTCCAGCTCATCGCCTATCACATTGCCGTGGTTAAAGACTGCGATGTGGACCAGCCGCGCAACCTGGCAAAATCGGTGACCGTCGAGTAAAACGCACTCACTCGCCCCGTTGCGGCGCAAAACCGGCCGCGTGAATTACCATAGATTATCCATGAATTTAAGACAGGAGGACATGAGTTTTTAGGAGAACATGAGTTTTTAGGAGAACATGAGATATAGCCGTTGGCGGTAAGTTGTAGGGGCAGAATTTATTCTGCCCGCCTGTCGCACACGGGCAGAATGAATTCTGCCCCTACATGCCACACTGCCATTACCCCCCCCACACGCAAGAGCGTGTGGGGAATTAGGTGAGGTTGTTTTCGGGAATTGTCGGGAACGCGTCAAAGTGTACTATCGTACTCTCCATCTGTATCGGCTCAAAGAACATAAGCATGTAAATTGGAAGGTAGGTGACTACGCCTTTAATGCTAATATTGTCTTGGCATAACACAATCGCGCGGTTTATATCATAGTTCTCATTCATAATGACGTTAGCCAAGGCGTTGTGGCGCGCATAATCTTTACCGGACTTCACCTCAATAGGGATGATTTCGCCGTCCATTTCAACAACAAAGTCCAACTCTCCTTGTTTTTTGCTGTTGAAATAGAAGAGTGAGTTGTTGTTTGAAAACCCGTGCGCCGTGAGTTCTTGTGCTACAATATTCTCATAAATTGCTCCATAATTTACATTGACATCATTGGCAAGCAATTTAAGTTGCAGCGCCGGTCCGTACATAGACGTGAGCAGCCCTATGTCATTTGCAAAGAGTTTGAAAAGGTTGCGCTGTTTGTTCAGCAACAACGGCATTTTGGGCTCTTCAACGTTGTAAACCGGTATTGCGACGCCTGCCTCTTTCAGCCACACGAAACTATCCTCGAATTTTGAGAAACGTGCCGTGTCATGTATGTCTTTAATGATGAATCGTTTGTTCTTGGCATTAAGTTCAGCGGGAATTAAATCATAGACTTCCTCGATGTGAAGTTTTTTATCTAAAGAAGCGTACTTCGAGATGTCACGTTTATATGCCCTAATGATGCTCAGTTGCTGATTTGATACGTCCCTGAGGTTATTGGTGTTGAGGTATTGCTGCACGACGGCCGGCATTCCGCCGATAATAGAGTATAGTCTCACGGCTTCTATCATGCGTTTGTGCAGGTATTCGTCCACCGGCTCGAGTTTGTCGTAGCGCTGCTTCAGATTATTGAGAATGTCATCGCTGATGCCGATAGCCAGAAAGAACTCTTTCATGTCGAGAGGGTGCATTTCCAGTTCGTGAATGTATCCTACCGGCACGCTGCGCACGTCCTTCAGTTCCACTCCAAGCAGTGAGCCGCTCAGGATAAACCGGAAGCAAGTCTTGTCAATAAGAAATTTAATTGCGGTGACAACATCTAAACACTCTTGCACCTCATCAAGAAATAAAAGGGTGTCGCCTATAGACAGTTTTTTACGCGTCAACGCTGATATGCGAAGTATCAAATCATCGGCATCAGTGCTGTTTTTAAAGATGTCCACCGCTTGTGGTTGCTCGATAAAATTTATCTCAACAAAATTCTTGAAACATTCTTTTCCAACTTTGCGGATAGAGAATGTTTTGCCCACCTGTCGCGGCCCTGTTACCAACAATGCCCGTTTGTCTGTTAGTAGGAATTGCCTTATTTGTTGTTCGATGCTACGCTCTATCATAATGTTGTTGCGTTTGATTTTGGCGCAAAATTATGAAAATAAGTTGATAAAGACAATTTTTTTGGCGTTTTTTGACACTTTTCCAACAAAAATTTGGCGATTTTTGACACTTTTCCAACAAAAATTTGGCGTTTTTTGACACTTTTCCAACAAAAAATATTTTAGTAAACATGAATTTCCATAAATTATCCATTAATTAAAGAAACCTCCAATCCGGGCACTATATGCCGAGGCACTGGCATAGCTGCTCGATGTACTTGAGCCTCTGGACCGGCTGCCATTTGGCCTGTCCGGAGGCTCTCGCCTTTTTGTATTTCGACAGGTAGATGAAGG
>JAFTDD010000027.1 GCA_017454355.1 Muribaculaceae bacterium | reverse complement strand
GTGGGGATCTGTCTTGCGAAACATAGTCAAAATCACTCATTACTTTGATTGATACAAAGTTACAAAAAAAATCCAATCCGACACGCATTTTGAACTATTTTTTAACATTACAGTAAAATTAGACTTTTTGCAGTGGACTCAGGATACAAGTTTCTAAAGTAGATAAATTGATAGTTGTGAGAAATGTAGGGGCAGAATTTATTCTGCCCGCCTGCCGCAAACGGGCAGAATAAATTCTGCCCCTACAAGAAACCGCTTATTATAAGTTGCTGACCGGCTATGGCGACAATGCAGAAAATATCCGTCCGATTCTATAATGACCGCGAGGTGCGCGCCATTTGGGATGATGAGCGCGGCAAGTGGTGGTTCTCGGTGCTCGACATCGTGGGCGCCATCAACGGCCAGAGCGACTATGCCCGCACCCGCAATTACTGGAAGTACCTCAAGTCGAAATTGCGCAAGGAGGGCAGTGAGGTGGTTAGTGTCACTAACCAACTGAAATTGCTTGCCGCCGACGGCAAGCGGTATCTGACCGACGTGCTTGACTACGCCGGCGTGATGCTGCTTGCCCAAAACATACCAAACACCAACGCCACCCGCTTTGTGCACTGGTTTGCCAGCGACAGCGAGAGCATCGACGGCAAGAGCCGCGAGAAGGCTTACGCCATGTGGGAGAGCGGCCTGATGGAAACGGTTGAGATTGGCACCACGCGCGGCTTGCGGCAGATCCACGGCTACCTGTTCGGCGGACTGTATGACTTCGCCGGACAAATCCGCACCAAAACCATCTCAAAGGGCAACACCATCTTCTGCGTGGCCGCCTATCTGCCGGGAGTGCTGAAGGATATTGACCGTATGCCGGACGACACCTTCGACGAGATTGTGGCAAAATATGTCGAGATGAATTTGGCGCACCCCTTTATGGAGGGAAACGGCCGCAGCACGCGCATGTGGCTCGACCTGCTGATGAAGAACCGACTCGGGCTCTGCGTGGACTGGAGTCGCATCGCCAAGCGTGACTATCTGGACGCGATGATCTTGAGTGCCGCCGACCCGTCACGGTTGCGGGCGTTGCTCCACGGAGCCCTCACCGACCGGATTGCCGACCGCGAGACTTTCATGAAAGGCGTCGACTACTCCTATTACTACGAGCAGGACGATTGACGGAAAAAATTTTTAACACGAATATCCATTAACAATACTTGGTAAATGATTGGGTTAGCGTCTATTTTCGTCTATAACGACGTCTATTTTCGTCAATTTTTTAATTTTAAACGTGAATTGACGTTGTCATAGACGTAAATAGACGCTAACCTTTAAAATTTACCGAAGTATTGGCATTAGGACTGGTTATAAAAAAGAAGAAGATGAAGATTGTAGTGAGTACCGGTGCGGGAGTGAGCGCCGAGAGTGGCATGCCCACCTATCGTGACGCGGGCGGCCTGTGGGAGAACTATCCGGTGATGGAGGTGGCCAGCGATGTGGGCTTCCGCCGCAATCCCGAGTTAATCCACGAGTTCTACAGCAATATGCGTCAGAAACTCGTGAGCCAAATCCGTCCCAACGCTGCCCATGTGGGGCTGGCCCAGATGGAGCGTGACCACGAGATGCACATTATCACTCAGAACGTTGACGACCTGCACGAGCGCGGCGGTTCGAGCCGCGTGCTGCACCTGCATGGCGAGTTGATGAAGGTGCGGTCGATGACGCACCCCGAGCGGGTGTATCAGTTGCCGTGTGAGCGGCTGAGTGACAAGGGGCTGACGACGACTGTCGATACGCTCGACCCGTATGGCGACCACGTGAGGCCGCACATTGTGTTCTTCGGCGAGGATGTGCCCAATATGGGCGCGGCGGCGCAGTTGGCGAGCGAGGCAGACGTGTTTGTGGTTATCGGCACGTCGCTGGTGGTGTATCCGGCGGCGTCGCTGCTGCACTACGTGCGTCCCGGCGTGCCCATCTACTATATCGACCCGCGTCCGGCGGCTGTGCCGTCAAATGTGACTGTGCTGCCGATGGTTGCTACCGAGGGTGTGGCGCGGCTGCGCGAACTGTTGGCTTAGCGGCGGCGCATCCACAATGTTGCCAACAGCAACAGGGCGATTACCAGAAATATAGCGAGATAGACGATGCCGTCGGTGCTCAAGCCGCCGGCATCGTTTGTTGTCCCGGGGGCCGGTTTTGCGGCGACGGTGTCGGCGGCGAGCGTGTCGGCGGGCAGTGGCTCGACGGCGACGGGGTGGGCATAGGTGACGCGCAGCAGATTGACGGCGTTGCCGCCGTGGTGGTCGCGCGCCTGACTGGTGACCACGAGCAGCGAGCCGTCGCGGCTGATGTCGAGGCCCACGGGGTAACTGTCGATGTTGATGTGCCCGACGCAGGTCATCGTGCGCGTGTCGACAACGTAGAGGCCGCTGGCGCTGTTGCATGCGGCGAAAATAAACTGTCCACCGGGCGAGGCTTCGATGGTGCGCGCGCCGCCGCCCACACGGCAGGTGGTGATGCCGCGCAGCGGCATGGTGCGGCCGCCGCGGCTGATGGCGGCGTTAACGCTGTCGAGCGGCACGCGGCACATGAGGCCGGCACTGTTGCAACTCATGTAGAGGTTGCCGCCGTCGGCAATCAGGTGTCGCGCGTTGCTCATGCCGGTGAGGCGTCCGAGGTATTTGTGCGCCGGTACGTCGATAACGGCGATGCCACCGCTGCCGCCCATGCAACTGACGAGCAGATAGCGGTCGCCGGGCAGCCACAGCGTGCCGCGCAGCAGCAGTCCGCTGTTGCTGTCGCGGTTCACCTCGTGGCTGAGCGAGAAGTTGAGTTGCAGTTGCCGCTCCACGATGACCGGCGGCAGGTGGTGCCACCGTGTTGGGTCGTCGCCGCTGATGTCCACCAGTCCCACGGTGTTGTCGCCCCAGTGGGTGATGGCCATTGTGCGTCCGTCGTTGCTGCAGCGAATCATCTTGGGCAGCGGTCCGGTCTCCATCATGCGCACTATGGTATCGGCGCGCGTGTCGATGATTGCCACGGCGCTGGGGTCCTGCGCGTTGAGGTCAAATGTGCGCCGGTAGTATGGCACCCAGAGGTAACGTCCGCCGTGGCTGAAGGCACTCTCCACCGGTTTGCCCATGAACGCTCGCGAGGCGCCGTCCTTGTAGTGGGTAAAGTTGTAGTATCCGCTGGGCGTTGCCCACAGCGGGCCGGTGCCGCTGTCGAAGCGGTGCTCAATCACGCGCAGTTTGGCGGTGGTGTGGGCGTCATAGACGACGGTCTTGCCGCCCTCGAGCGAGTTGACGTAAAAGCGCGATCCGTCGGGGTGGAAGTTGACGCTCTTTGGCGAGAACACGTCTTGGTCGCGGTAAACGGTGTCGCTCCAGTTGTAGTTTTGTTTCTTGCCGATGCTCTTGATGGTGAGGGCGCCGTCGATGGCGATGCTGTCGCCTACACGGTTGTGGACCACGGGCGGCACGGCCGCCGCCGCGAGCGCCACCGCGACTGCTAAAGCCAATATTGATTTCCTTGCCATTTCCAAATAGTTGTCGAGTGGTCGATTGGTCGAGTGGACAATTAGTCGAGAGAGAGGGTGGCGGGGGCGCTGAGGTTGTTGCAGCGGTCGACTGCCTGGACGGCGAAGTGGTGTTGCTGCATGGTGGCCGGCAGGGTAACGCGTGTCTCGCCGGTGATGAGCCACACGCTTTCTGGTGTTGCGGTGTGGTTGTCGCCCGCGGGCCAGGCGTAGATGACGTATCGGACTGCCTGCTGCATAGGGTCGGTTGTGACGGTGGGTTGCCACGTGAGGGCTTTCGCGCCCTTTTTGGTAGTGACAAGTCGCAGGTTGGTCACCGGCGGTGGCGGCACATTGTCGAGCCAGGAGTAGGGTGCGGGCAGTGCCGGGATGGCCTGGGTGGTTGTCTGCAGCGAGTCGGCCACGCCCTTGTAGTTTTTGGTGATGCTGTATCCGGGCCACCACACGAGGCCGTGGACGCTGTCGAGGCGTTGCATGATTTCGAGTTTGTGGTAGAGTTGGTTGTTGCGTGTGGTGTCGCCGCCGTCGGCTGCGATGTCGCGGTGGTCCATCATGTTGTTGACGTCGAGGCCGTAGTACATGTGCCGTCCGTTGGCCTGTGTGTTCCACCAGTGCATGAGTTCGAGCGTTGGGGCGCGCTTGTGCTCGAGTTGCCAGTAGAGTTGTGGCACCATGTAGTCGACCCATCCGCGGCGTGTCCACAGCGGGCAGTCGGCATAGAGGGCGTCGTAGCATTGGAGGCCGTCGGTGTCGCTGCCGCGCGGGTCGTTCTTCTTGTTGCGCCAGATGCCGAATGGACTGATGCCGAGGCGTACCCATGGCTTGGTGGCGGCGATGGTGTTGTGGAGTTGCTCGATGAGCAGGTCTACATTGTGTCGTCGCCAGTCGTCGCGGTTCATGCCGTTGCCGTATTGCTCGTAACTCTTGTCGTCGGGGAACTCCTTGCCGCTGACGGGGTAGGGGTAGAAGTAGTCGTCCATGTGGATGGCGTCGAGGTCGTATCGCGCGAGCAGGTCGCGCACGACTTTGTCGATAAAGTCGCGGCTCTCGGGCAGGCCCGGGTCGAAGTAGATTTTGCCGTCGGCATATCTGATGAACCACTCGGGGTGCTTGTAGTAGACGCTGGAGCGCGCGGGCTTGTCGCTCTTGCTGCTGGTGACGCGATAGGGGTTAATCCACGCGTGCAGTTCCATGCCTCGCTTGTGGGCCTCGGTGATCATGAACTGTAGCGGGTCCCACACGGGCTTAGGCGCGAGGCCTGCGGTGCCGGTGAGCCATCGGCTCCATGGCTCGAGGCGGCTGGGGTAGGCGGCGTCGGCCTGTGGGCGCACTTGGAAGATGACGGCGTTGACGCCGGCGGCCTTGAGGCGGTCGAGTTGCTGACGCAGGTAGGCCTGGTTTTGGGCCGTGGTGCGCTTGGCGTAGTGCTCTTGGCCGATGATGTGCATCCACGCGCCGCGGAACTCACGCAGCGGCTCTTGGGCCGTGGCGGTGAGGGCCAGTAGCGCGGTGAGGGCCAGCGCAGAGATTATCTTTTTCATCGCGAGAAATATTTTAAAAAACATGAATTGCCATGAATTATTCAAGAATAATTTTGATGTATCATGTTTATCAAAACGGCAAGGCCGTTTTGCACACAACTCCTTTATTCGGGAGTGGCCTTGCGGATGGTGACGGTGGTGGGGGAGGTGAAACGGTAGTTGTCGCCTTTGGGGAGGAGGAAGTCGATGCGACGGCGGGTGCGCGGTCCCATTTTGTCTTTGACAATCCAAAGGCCGTTGAGTTTGTCGACGCGGTCACACTCGACGTTGATTGTGTCGCCCAACCGGAAGCCGCACTCGCGGAACATGTCGGGAGAGAGTGCGACCCAGCGTATCTTATAGGCTTTGAGGAGTTTGTTGTCGATGCGTGCGCCGCTGGCGGTGACCCATCCGGCGCCTCCCATGCCGGGGTGGTACTTTGTGGCGCGCAAGTCGTAGGAGGTCACCGGCGGCGCGGTGCCCTCCTCGACGGGCTCTTGGGCCCACGCTGCAATAGCCATCGCGGCGAGCGCGACTATTGTGGCAATTTGTTTCATGTCACTTGAGGCCCTGATAGGTGCCCTTGATTTTCTTGCACTGGGTGTAGAGGGCGGGGCAGTTGCTCACGAGGTAGTATTCCTCGCCGTCGGGCTTGACGACCTCGATGCCGCGCCAGTTGGTGTCCCAACCGGCACCGTCAATCTGGAGGTAGATTACCGTGCCGTCGAGCAGTTCGCTCTCCTGATACTGGGTGACGGGGTTGACGCGCACCTTCACGCGGTAAGGCTCTGTGGGGGAGTAGGCGTTCTTGGCGTTGGCTCCCACGAGCAGCGCGGCGGGCAGATAGGGTCGCGCGTAACTCTCGTCGTTGCCCAGGATGTCGCGCAGGCGGCTGATGACCGAGTTGTAGTTGCTGGATGTGTTGATCATCTTGACAGCCTCGAGGCCCATCTCCTTGTCGCGGTGGTAAAGTTCCATGGCCATGACCATGAGAGCCGCGGCGCCTTGCGGCTCGCGGGCCAGGAAGTCGCGCACCTGCCGAAACTCGTCCATGTCGGCCGGGAAGCGGCTGAAGGTCACCGTCGACTTCTGTGACTTGTTCCAACTGTCGTGGTTGATTTTGCCCTCCCACTTGAAGGTGGCGCGGTTGATCATTGTCATGCCATTCTCTTTGGCGTCGTCGGCGATAGCCTGTGGCGCGGTGATGGCGATGGCGAGCATCGCCACAGCCAGTTTCAAATAGTTTCCAATCATAATTGTCAGTATATTAAAAAAATCAGTAGTTCCGTAATTATGAATTATGCATTATGAATTATGAATTAGTTAAAGGTCCACTTGGCGGCGGCCGTGGGGATGCAGTAGAAGCGGTTGTTGCGCCCCAGACGGTCGTAAACAAAGCAGTTGCTCATTTCCACCTCGGTGCCGATGCTGAGTTTTACCTTTTCCCAGCCCTTGATGGCGTTGAGGTTGAACCAGAATTGCGGCTCGGTGAGCGTGATGAGTTTGCCGCTGACGTTCTTGTCGTACCACACGTCGATAAAGCCGCTGAAGGTGCATAGGCCTCGCCGGCCGAATGTTGTGCTCCAGACGCCGGTGAGTTGGAAGCCGTTGAAGCCGTCCAATTTCCAGTGGCGGTTCTTGAAGTAGCGCTTGTACATGGCTTGGATTGAGAACGTCGAGGAGTAGGAGGCGTTGTGCCAGTTGTAGGCGCAGCCCAGCAGGAGCGCGTGCTGGAAGCGTGTGGCGTTCCAGGTGTCCTCATCGCTGCTCAAGCCGCCGTTATACTCGATGTGGGCCGCCCAGTGCTTGTCGCGGGTGAAGTTGAACTCACGCGAGATTTCCCAGTAGGCGCCGGCCACGCCGTCGCGCTGGTAGTCGATGTCGACAAAGAGGAACGTGCTACCCAGTCCGTCGGGCTTGAACATCTCGACGGTGGTTGTCACGCTCGGGCGGTTGCTCAGGTTGCTGTTGATGGTGTGGCCGAAGTCGTAGTGCAGTTGCACGTTTTGGGCGGCCGCGTTGAGGGCTATCGCCGCGATGAGCAGGGCTTTGATTCTTTTCATTGTCGAGACTGATAGGGACGGTGGAGACAAAGCGGCATGGCCGCTTTGCACACCACTCTTTTGATTGATTTTTGATAACTTACTTAAGGGCCTTGAGGCGGATGGCGGCGCCACCGCTGCGGGCAAGGTTGAGGGTGAGGATGTCGGCAGCCGTGACGTCGATCTGTCGGATGGCCATCGACATGGGGTTGGTGCGGTAGTCGGCCTGTGGGCCGTCCTCATAGACGGTTGCGCGATAGGTGCGACCGCTCTCGAGGAAGTCGAGTTTCACTTGAAGGGTGCGGGCCTGCTCGTTGGTGAGGCTGCCGATGAACCAGTCGCCGCTGCCGTCACGCGCCTCGCGTGCGATGGTGACGTACTTGCCCACTTCGCCGCCGGGCACAACGGTCTGCCGCCACGTGGTGGGGCAACTCTCGATGAACGACAGGGCGGGGTGACCGATGTAGTTGTCGATGTCGTCGGCGGCCATCTGCAGCGGGCTGTAGAGGACGACAAACTCGGCAAGTTGCTTGGCGATGGTGCTCTGGGGGCGCGTGCCGGGCACGACCTCGTCGCCGTAGAAGAAGATTGCCGGCGTGAAGTCCATCGGGCCGGCCAGACCGCGCGTGAACGGCAGTGTGGCCGTGTGGCTCGGCGGGTTGCCGCCGTCCGCGCTCCACGCGTTATACTCTTGGCCGCGCACTCCCTCCTGGGTCATCAGGTTGGGCATGGTGCGCTGCAGGCCGGTGGGCATCATCGGCTCGTGGTTGTCAATCATGATGTGGTGGCGGGCGGCGCAGTCGAGCACCTTGCGGTAGTGGCGCGCGCCAAACTGCGAGTGCTGCAACTCCTCGCCATTGAGCATCGCGCCCACATAGCCCGTCTTGACCACCTTGATGCCGAGGCGCTCATAGAGGGCAAACGCCTCCTCCATCTGCTCCTCGAGCATGTGGCTCTTGCCCCACGTCTCGGTGTGGCCCACGATTGTCACGCCCTTGGCGGCGGCATAGCGGGCCACCTCCTCGAGGTCAAAGTCGGGGTAGGGCTTGGTGAAACTGATTTGCTCGCCTTCGCCCCAGCCGTAGTTCCAGCCCTCGGCGAGGACGCCGCTGAAGCCGTGCTTGGCGGCGAAGTCGATATATTTCTTCATGTTGGCCGTGGTGGCGCCGTGGTGCGGTCCCTGTTCCCAGGTGTGCTTTTTCTTGTGGATGCTCCACCAGATGCCGATGTATCGTCCGGGCTGTATCCACGACGTGTCGTCCCACGTGCACGGCTCGTTGAGGTTGAGCATAAGCGTGCTCTCGATCAGGTCGCCGGCGTCATGACCCACGATGACGGTGCGCCAGGGCGAGCGCAGGCTCTTGCCGGCCTTGACCTTGGTGCCGTCCTGCCAGGGCGTGAGGGCCGCCAGCAGGGTGACGGCGCTGCCCGCGGCGGGGCGCGGAGTGAGGTTGAGGTCGGCGTAGTCGACCAGCGCGGCCTGGTGGATGGCCAGGTGCAGGTCGGGCGCCGCCTCGATGGTGAGCGGCGTGTGGACGGTGTCCTTGCGGCTGGCGAGGTCACGCGTGTACAGGTTTTCGTAGTAGATGGTGCGGTTGGTGGGGATGGACCACGCCGGCGCGTCTTGCGGCAGGGTGAACTCGGTGGCCTCGTCCATGACGGTGATGTCAGGTAACGCGCGCTGCTCCGGGATGTCATATCGGAAACCCAGTCCGTCGTCAAAGAGGCGGAAGGTGACCGTCATCGTTGCCGACACTTTCTTGCTCTTGTTCTCTTTTCCCTCATGTGCTCCTGTGACGGGCTTGCCGCCACTGTAGGTGATCGTCAGTTCGTTGTAATGGTTGCGCATGGTCTCGCGCTCGCCCCACACGGTGGTCCACGTGTCGTCGTGGCTGTCGCGCGCGGTAGCCTTGACCTTCATGCCGCGCGATAGGTCGGTGTCAGTCAGTGTCATGCCCAGGTGGCTGGCGGCGAGCACCGTCTTGCCGTCGCGCGAGAGCGTGTAGTAGGGGCGGCCGTCGCGCTCAACGCCGGTGGTGAGCGTGAGGTGTCCGTCGGGCGAACTCAGTGAGTGCCCGGCGGCACTGACGCTTAGAGATGCAGTGAGGCACAATGCCGCACATAATGTGTTGAAAAACAAATGTTTCATCGTTTCTAAAAGAGATGAGTATAGGTTTATGAATTCCGGTTTGCCTCGAGTTGCCAGCCGTCGATGGTGCGCGTCTCGGTCGATAGGTTGATGCCCAGCAGGCGCACGGGTCGTCCGTCGTGTGCGTACTTGGCGGCGTAGTCCTTGCGGTGCAGTTGCTCCATGGCGTCTGCCACCGAGCGGCCATACTTCAGCTCGATGATATAGATTGCGTCCGGCAAGCGCAGCACCAGGTCGGCCCGTCCGCGCGAGGTGCGGTCCTCACACGTCACGTCGGCGCCAAACGAGGCGAGTACAGCGTAGAGAATGGCCTGATAGTGCCGCTCGTTATCGTTGCTGATGTCGTAGGGGATGGACGCGTAGAAGTCCTTGAGCAGTTCCATGAAGTCGCTGATGTCGCCGCCGCGGCGGAAGGCGAAGAAGCCCTCGCGCAACCATGACCGGTTGTCTAACGGCACATTGATATATTGGATTAAAGCCTTCCCCAAGCCTTCGCGCACCTCGCGGTTGGGCACGCCCAGCGTGTAGAGGTCGGCTTCCGCGTCATATCCCTTGATGGTGAGGTATCCGCTCTGGAACAGCACCGCCACCGGGTTGGCGGCGCGCTCGGCCGGGGCGTTGAAACTCTCGTTTTCGGCGACAATGCCTTCCAGGTTGTTAAGTTCGAAGTTGACTTTTTCCATCACACCGAGCAGCCACGTCGGCGTGCCGGTGTCGAACCAGTGGTTAATCACTTCCTTGTTCTGGAACGTCTTGACCAGGCTGAAGGGGTTGTAGATGTCAACCATGGCTCGTGAGAAGTGGTAGCCGTCATATCTCTCGCGCAGGCGGTCCATCATCTGCTCGGGCGAGCATCCGTTGAGCCGGGCAAGGTCCTCGACGCCGCGCCACATGTGGCGGCGGATTTCGTCCTCGGTGATGCCGCAGATGGCGTCCCACCCAGGCACCATGCTGATGTTGTTCAGGTTGTTCAACTCGCTGAAGATGCTCATTTGCGAGAACTTGGTGATGCCCGTGAGGAAGACGAAGCGCAGTTTGTCGGCCATGGCCTTGAGGGGGCTGTAGAAGTCCCGCATGATGGCTCGCACCTGCCTCAGCCGCGTGTCGTCATCGAGGCTGTCGAGCATCGGCGCGTCATACTCGTCGATGAGCACCACCACTCGCTCGCCGGTGGCCTCAGCCGCACGGTCGATGATGCGCCCAAGGCGGGCTCCGTAACTGAGTTGCGGGTCAACAGGCAGGTCGTATTGCGCCTCATACTTGCGGCACTGCTCGCCCAACACATCATGGAGGTGCTGCAGCGTCTCGAACTTGCCGCGGCTCAAGTCGAGCAACAACACGGGGTGGCATGTCCACTTTGTCTCAAGCGTGTCCACGGCAAGCCCCTCGAACAGGTCGCGGCGACCCTCGAAGTAGTAGCGCATCGTCGACACCAGCAGCGACTTGCCAAAGCGGCGCGGGCGGCTCAGGAAGTACGCCTCGCCACCTTCGTTGGCCATCCTGTAGATAAACTCTGTCTTGTCGACATACGTCATGCCGGTCTCGCGCAGCCGCGCGAAGTCCTGCATTCCCACCGGGTATCTTGGAGTTCCCATATCGTGAATTGCGTTTGTTTGCGCAAAGATAAGCATTATTCTCCAAAATCACAACAATAACCGACAAGTATTGTGCGAATTATCGTGAGGCTTTGCCTGTGTGGCGGAAAAAAAACGGTTGCGACGCGAGTCGCAACCGTTGCGTCACAACCGTTGCCGGTTATTTGATGAGTATCTTTTTACCGTTGTTGATGTAGATACCGCTCTGTGTGGGCTTGCCGGCGAGGCGGCGTCCGTCGATTGTGTACCAGCCATCGTCACCGCTACTGGGATCTGTCGTGACACCGGAGATGCCGGTGGGAGTGTCGTCTTTACCGTATTTGATATTGAACGAGGTGATTCGTGCAGGTGTCCCTTCGTCTTCTCCAATCTTGAAGTATGCGCACTGAGCGCCCAGGATTGCCGGCGAGGCGGGATAGTGTAGCGTTTCCCCCATCAGCAGGATGCTGTTGTCGCCGGGGTTGACCGTCAGGCTCTTATAAGTCCCGAGGAAACGCACGCGGGCGTCGCCACTGGCGTGGTTGTCAAAACTGTTGTCCGCCGCATCGATGGTCACGCCGCTGAATATGGGGCTGGCAAGGCAGACGAGAGGGTCGCTGCTCTCCCATTTGATAATATAGGGAGTGCCGGCCTTTAGCGTAGTCTCCTCATCACCAAAGGTCAAGTTGAGCGTCGAACCGCTGATGTAGGCATCGGTGAGCGGGCGAGCCTCAGCCCCGTCGAGCGGGCTGTCGCTGAGGGTCACATCGAAGGGCAGGCACAGCGTTTTCCACGAGCCGTCCTTGTAGATGTTGCGATCTTGAAGCGTCACGTCGGCTAAGTGGCCGTTGGCGTCACTGATGGTAGTGCTATTATCGGAATAATTGGGCAGGCTGATGTCGAGAAGGGGTCTGTAGTATATCCCGTCGTAGAGGAGGCCGTTCTCGTATGCCTTCACCATGCCGTAGTCGTTGATCAGAGAGCCGAGGTCGTCGGGGGCTGTTGCGGAGACTATGGCGCGCAAACCCTGTACCGAGCCCATGGTCTCGGTGTAGTAGCAGTTGTCGTTCACTGTCGGGTTGTTGCCACGCACGAAAGTGGCGCCGTTGTCGATGGGACTTTCACCCTGGGCGACAGCGATGTTGGCATCCGGGGCGTATAGCGAATGGTTAACGGTAACGGTGTTGTCACCACTCCATCCCACGAGACCGCCACAGTAGGAGGTGTCGTGGGAGGTGAGCAGGCGACCGCTATACACACAACCGGCGATGTCGGTTTTTGAGTCGCTTGCCGGCATGGCCACGATACCGCCGTGGGTGCCGTCGCCACTGACGCTGCTGTGAATGACTGTGCTGACCACGCAGTTGGTGATGGTTTTTTTTGGGGGTCACCTGTAAAAACCTGTGTCCGATATGCCTTGCGCTCAACTTCACTTCGATGGTGAGATGTGGTGACGTCAAGGCATATCAAACGGATTAGGACATCGAAGATGTCAGTCGGGTCGAAGACCCGAATTCATGTTAAAGACCATGCAAGAGCCTCGCAGATGCTCGCCGCTTGGTCATAGCGGGAACCGTCGCGTGCCTCGTAGAGGAACTTTGTGATTGAGTTTTTGGTGGTTCGATTTGCGAACCGCGGCAGGGAAAATGCAGGATGGGGACGGTTCTTCTGTTTCAGCCGCGAAGCGGTGAAACAGAAGAACCGTCCCCATATTTTCGCGAGATGATTGAGCGTTCGGGTCTCGAGTGGAATGACTATCGTCTCACTTGAGGCCGGCTCCGGTAAAGTTCCTCTTCGAGGCACACGGCGCCATCTCTCCTCCGACCAAGCGGCGAGCCTCCACGAGGCTCTTGCATGGTCTTTCACACGAAGTGGGGTCTTCGACCCATCAGACATCTTCGATGTCATCATTGCTCGGCATTGTGGAAACGACGGAAGAATGAATGTTAAACACAGGTTTTTACAGGTGACCTTTTTCTGTCTCTAATGTCAGTCTATATAGTGTCTGTGGGTTTCTAACCAATCAAGGGTAACTCGTTGCGGTGCAACTTGTTACCCTTGAAATGGCGGAGAGGACAAGATTCGAACTTGCGGTAGAGTTACCCCTACGGCAGTTTAGCAAACTGCTGGTTTCAGCCACTCACCCACCTCTCCGTGCTATGGAAGCTGAATTATGAGAAAAACGCATTCCTTTCGGATTGCGGGTGCAAAGGTACGGCTTTTTTTTTAATCGGCAAAATTTTTCTTGATTTTTTTTGAAAAAAAAGTGCTGTGGAAAAAGTCGCGGATAATTTTAACATGAATTTCCATAAATTATCCATTAATTTTTGGGTCCACTGCAAAAAGTGCCAAAATCGTGTTCTTTACTTTTTGCGGTGAATTTATGGATAATTTATGGAAATTTATGTTCTAAAACTCGAGAGTCGGGTGTGGCGGTCAATAGGAGACGCGGGGCTCGAGTTCTTTGGCCTGGTCGATCATGCGTTGGAGTTCTTTCTCGACGGGGACGGCACGGGTGAGGTGCTTCTCGTCGTTGACCTCGACGAGTTTGGCGGCGAGGTTGGCCGCGACGCGGTGGCGCAGTTCCTTGACGGTGTCGACGCCGGCGGCCTCGAGCAGTTCGGCGAATTGCGGTCCGATGCCTTTGATGCGGAAGAGGTCGGCGTGGTTGGTCCAGCGCAGGATGAGTTTGTCGCTGATGCCGGTGGCTTCGGCGAGTTCTTTGCGTCCCTTGGGGGCGGCGCAGCGGTCGAGCAGTTCGTCGACGGTGTTGATGCCGGCCTCGATGAGTTTCTGGGCGTAAACGTCGCCCACGCCTTCGATGTCGATGATTTTGTAAGCCATAGTGTTTTAGTTTTTATTTGTTAGTGATTGTGGGGAGGCAGCCACGAGGTGGTTGCACACGGAACGGTGTTTTATTTGAGGGCTTCGAGCCATTGGGTGACCGCCTGGAGTTCGGCGGGGTGCTCTTGGCCGTCGGCCTTGATGACGTTGTCGACAAAGTTGTAGAGTGCGAGCATGACGGCGCGCTTGTCGTCGGGACTGTCAAAGGTGTCGAGCAGTCGGCGCGTGTCGGCGATGATTTCGTCGAGGGTGATTTGCTGCTTGGCGGCTCCCTCGATGAGGTCTTTAACTTCGCTGATGTCTCCCACGGCGGCGAGTTGGTCGAGATAATTCTGGATGAAACGGCGCTCGCTGTCGGCATACTGTCCGTCGACACAACTGAAGAACAGTCCGGTTTTGGCCACCAGAGGGATGATGAGTTCGATTGCTTTAAGGTTGTCCATAATTAGTAATTGGTAATTAGTAATTAGTGGTTGTAGGGGAGGGGTGGTTATTTGTTGGCTTGCGATGAAGCGTTTTGGCCCATGTTGATAACGGAGATGGCGCCTTGGGCGGCATCGCTGAGTTTTGGTCCGCGCGAGAAGGAGCCGAAGCGTCCGCCGTCCTGCTGCTGTGGGGCGGGCTGCTGTACCTGAGGCTGCTGCTGCTGTTGGGGTCTGGGCTGTTGTTGTGCTTGGGGCTGTTGCTGCTGCGGTCTTGGCTGTTGCTGTGCCTGAGGCTGTTGCTGTGTCTGAGGCTGTTGCGGCCCTTGGGATAGCGGCTGTGATGGCTTGCCGAAGCGGTCGAACCGATCTTGCTGTTGTCCTTGCTGCTGTGGGTATTGTCCCTGCATGGGGTAGCCTTGCTGTTGGGGGTATTGTGCCTGCACGGGATAGCCTTGCTGCTGCGGGTATTGTCCCTGCACGGGGTAGCCTTGCCGCTGTGGGTATTGTCCCTGCACGGGGTAGCCCTGCTGCTGTGGGTACTGTCCCTGCACGGGGTAGCCTTGCTGCTGGGGGTACTGTCCCTGCACGGGATAGCCTTGCTGCTGTGGGTATTGTGCCTGCACGGGATAGCCTTGCTGCTGTGGGTATTGTCCCTGCACGGGGTAGCCTTGCGCGGCAAATTGCTGTCCTTGCTGTTGCGGATACTGGCCCTGGGCGTACCGTTGCTGTCCGTAGGGTTGTTGCTGTCCGTAGGGCTGTTGTTGTCCATAGGGTTGCTGTTGCGCTCCGCCGAAACTGTTGAGCACTTGGCCCAGGATGCCGCCCACGGCGCCGCCCGGCAGCGACTGTTGGCCCTGGATGCCGCCCTGTGGCATGGGGTAGCCTTGCTGGGGGTAGTAACCCTGCTGAGGCGTCTGCTGCTGCATTTGCGCGGCGTTCATCGACTGCCGCGCGGCGTTCACGATGTTGTCAAAAAGTCCCATATTAGTTGTTTTTATTAGTAATGTATATTGGTCAATGATTAGTTTGTGGCGGTAAAGATAGTGATTTTTTTTGAGATGGCAAGCGTTTGTGGCGATTTCTGTTGGTGGATGGTCAAAATCGGCCAAATTTATAGTCTAACTATAAATTTGGCCAAACTTTATTGAATTATTTAATTATCAATTGTCTAAGAGCCGGTTGATGTGTCGAAAGTTTATTGTGGCGTCAGTCGCGTGTGGCGTTTCCTGGTCGCCGTCATAGATTACGGTGGCACTTGACAGTCGGTTTCCAAGAACCTTCTTGAGGTAGTTGAGATTTTTGAAGAAGTCGGCGTTCCACGTTCTTGAGGATTTAATCTCATAGGCTTTTATTCCGCTGGGAGAGTCCAGAAGCAAGTCCACTTCATGTTGGCTTTTGTCGCGATAGAAATAAATGTGCTGATTAAGTCCGCGATTAGTGCCGAATTTTATAAAATCGTTGACAACCATATTTTCGAAAAGGTTTCCACGCAGCGGGTGCACGTCCAGTTGCTCTATTGAGTCAATGCCGAGCAGGTATGCCGCCAGCCCGGTGTCGTAGAAATAGAGTTTAGGAGTCTTTGTCAGTCGCTTGCCTATGTTGGAAAAGTATGGGTTGAGTGTGAAGGTGATATAAGACGCGTTGAGGATGCTTGTCCAATGGCTTATGGTGCTAACGGTTACGCCCACTTCGTTGGATATGGATTGCATGTTGAATTCTTGCCCGATGCGGCTTGCGCACAGTCTGACAAACAGTTGGAAGGCGTTCATGTTAGAGATATTGAGCATTTGCCTCACGTCTCGTTCGATATAGGTTGAGTAATAGTTGGAGAGAAGGAGTCTTCTTGCTTCGTCGCTTGCTGTCCACAGTGCCGGGAAACCGCCATTGATGATTATTTCTGAGGTGGTTGTTTGTGGTCGATAACTCAATATTTCGTTTGTTGAGAGCGGCAGCAGTGACAATACGGCTGTGCGTCCGGCCATAGATTGCGTCACTTTTTCCATCAGCGAGAAGTTATTGCTTCCGGTGACCACAAAATGACGTTGTCGTTTTTCGGTGAACCGATCCTCGTCCACCGCCACTTGTAGATAGGAGAAGATTTCGGGAGTATTTTGGACTTCATCTATAATAACTCCTTCATTGTGTTGCTCAAGGAATGCTTTTGGGTCGGCCATTATCTGCGCTCGCAGTGCCAAGTCCTCCAGGTTGACGTATGGTAATCCCGTGAAGAGGCTGCGGCACAGTGTTGTTTTGCCGGATTGTCTGGGTCCGGTGATTGTTATTATCGGCAGGTGGTTGAAAATGCCCTCAAGAGTTGCCGACATTTCTCTTGCTATCAAGTTATTAATCATGATTTGGCCAAATTTATAGTTTGACTTGAAATTTGGACAAAATTATAAAAACTTCGTCAAACGGCAAAATTTCCCGGTTTATTTTCTTGGCTTGAGGTGGTGGGTCAATGGCAATAAGGACAATAAAGACAATGCGGCCAATGCGATTGTCTTTATTGTCCTTAGCCCGTTGGCGGGGTTGGCCTTATTGTCTTCTATTGGTTGTTACTCCTTGTTGGAGTGGGGCTTGTGGGGCAGTTGGCGCAGCACCTGCACCGAGCGTGCGGGCAGGTAGAGTTTGAGCCATCCCAGGTGGGCGTCGGCATAGACGGGGTCGTGCTCGGTGAGGTGATGGACACTCTCGTCGATGTTGCCGTAGCCGCCGTAGCACGGCGCGTCGCTGTCCATCACGCCCTCATACTCGCCCTCGGGCGCCAGGAAGCCGTAGCCGTCGAACGACTGCGTTGGGTTGAAGTTGAACACAAACACGAGGCTGCCGCGCTTGAAGGCGAGCACCTGGTCGTCGTCCTTGTCCCAAAGTTTCCTGACGGCGAGTTTCTCAAAGCCTCTCACACCGCCGATGAGGTGCATCACGTCGCGGTCCCATCGGCTGAGGTACTTGTACTTGAGGTCTTCGCGGTCCACCAGGTCCCACTGCCGCCGGGCGTATTTGTAACTCCAACCGTTGCCCTCGCGTGGGAAGTCGATCCACTCCGGGTGTCCCCACTCGTTGCCCATAAAGTTGAGGTAGCCGCCGTTGATGGTGGCCGCCGTCACCAGGCGGATCATCTTGTGGAGCGCCATGCCACGCGCCACGGTGCCGTCGTTGTCGCCGTCCATCATGTGCCAGTACATCTCCTTGTCGATGAGGCGGAAGATAATCGTCTTGTCGCCCACGAGAGCCTGGTCGTGGCTCTCGGCGTAGGAGATTGTCTTCTCGTCGGCGCGTCGGTTGGTGAGTTCCCAAATGATGGATGTGGGTTTCCAGTCCTCGTCGCGTTTCTCCTTGATGGTCTTGATCCAATAGTCCGGGATGCCCATAGCCATACGGTAGTCGAAGCCGATGCCTCCGTCCTTGAAGGGTCGTGCCAGGCCGGGCATACCGCTCATCTCCTCGGCGATGGTGATCGCGCGTGGGTTCACCTCGTGGATGAGCACGTTGGCCAGGGTGAGGTAGGTGATGGCGTTGGTGTCCTCGCCGCCGTTGTAGTAGTCACCGTATCCGCCGAAGGCCTGCCCCAGGCCGTGGTTGTAGTAGAGCATCGAGGTGACGCCGTCAAAGCGGAAGCCGTCGAAGCGGAACTCCTCGAGCCAGTATTTGCAGTTGCTCAGCAGGAAGTTGAGCACGGCGTTCTTGCCGTAGTCAAAGCAAAGCGAGTCCCATGCGGGGTGCTCGCGTCGGCCGTCGCCGTAGAAGTAGAGGTCGCCTGTGCCGTCAAACCGTCCGAGGCCTTCCACCTCGTTCTTGACGGCGTGGCTGTGGACGATGTCCATGATGACGGCGATGCCGGCGGCGTGTGCCTCGTCGATGAGTCGCTTGAGTTCCTCCGGTGTGCCGAAGCGGCTGCTGGGGGCGTAGAAACTCGAGACGTGGTAGCCGAACGAGCCGTAGTAGGGGTGTTCCTGGATGGCCATGATCTGGATGGCGGTGTAGCCGCCCTCAATCACTCGTGGGAGCACGAGACGGCGGAACTCGTCGTAGGTGCCCACGCCCTCCTTGTTCTGGGCCATACCGATGTGGCACTCGTAGATCAGCAGCGGGTCGACGCGCGGCTTGAAGTCTTTCACCTTGAACTCATAGCCCTGCTTGGGCGCCCACACTTGGGCCGAGAAGATCTTGGTGTTGTCGTCCTGCACCACGCGTGTGGCGTAGGCGGGGATGCGCTCGCCCTGTCCGCCGCTCCACTTCACGAGCAGTTTGAAGAGTTGTCCGTGCTTCATGCCGCGCTCGCCGATGGTGAGTTCCCAGTTGCCGTCGTGTCCGGGCAAGCGGCGCATCTTGTACTTGGGCGTTTCCTTCCAGTCGTTGAAGTCGCCGATAACGTAGATTTCGGTGGCATTCGGCGCCCATTCGCGCAGCACCCATCCGCCGTCACTCAGGTGGTGCAGGCCATAGTAATGGTGGGCGTTGGCGAAGTCGGTCAGGCGTCCGCCGCGCTTCTTGCCGGTGAGTTCGGCGATTTTGTTCACCGCGTCTTGGTGGCGGCCCTCAATAGCCTCGGCATACGGCTCCAGCCAGGGGTCGTCGGCGATAATCGCCAGTTGTTTTTTCTTGATTGCCATATAGTCTTTTAAGATTAAATAACTTCCATTTCTTTGCCAACCTTGATAAAGGCGGCGATGGCGCGGTCGAGTTGGTCACGGGTGTGTCCGGCGCTGAGTTGGACGCGTATGCGCGCCTGTCCTTGCGGCACGACGGGGTAGTAGAAGCCTGTGACGAAGATGCCCTCTTGCTGCATGGCGGCGGCGAACTCTTGGCTGAGCCGCGCGTCGTAAAGCATCACGGCGCAGATGGCGCTCTGGGTGGGCTTGATGTCAAAGCCGGCCTCGAGCATGCGGGTGCGGAAGTATTCCACATTCTCCACCAGGCGGTCGTGCAGCGCGTCGCTCTCGTCGAGCATCTTGAACATCTCGAGCGAGGCGCCCACGATGCCCGGTGCTATCGAGTTGCTGAACAGATATGGCCTGGAGCGCTGGCGCAGCATGTCGATGATTTCCTTGCGTCCGGTGGTGAAGCCGCCCATGGCTCCGCCAAAGGCCTTGCCCAAGGTGCCGGTGAAGATGTCGATGCGTCCGTAGAGGTCAAACAGTTCGGCCACGCCGCGTCCGCGCGGCCCGACCACGCCGGCGCTGTGGCTCTCGTCGACCATCACCAGCGCGTCATATTTCTCGGCCAGGTCACAGATTTTGTCCATCGGGGCCACATTGCCGTCCATGGAGAACACGCCGTCGGTGGCGATGACGCGGAAGCGCTGCGCTTGCGCCTCTTGCAGGCAACGCTCGAGTTCGGCCATGTCGGCGTTGGCATAGCGGTAACGTTTGGCCTTGCACAGGCGCACACCGTCGATGATTGACGCGTGGTTGAGTGCGTCGCTGATGATGGCGTCGTCCGGGCCGAGCAGAGCCTCAAACAGTCCGCCGTTGGCGTCGAAGCACGAGCCGTAGAGGATGGCGTCATCGGTGCGGAAAAAGCGCGCGACGGCGGCCTCGAGTTGCTTGTGGAGGTCTTGGGTGCCGCAGATAAAGCGGACGCTGCTCATGCCGTAGCCATGGTCGCGCATAGCGCGCGTGGCGGCGTCAATGAGCCTGTTGTTGTCACTCAGGCCCAGGTAGTTGTTGGCGCAAAAGTTGAGTACTTCGCCCTGAACGCCGTCCACAGTGATGGCCGCGCGCTGGGCGCCGGTGATGAGGCGCTCGCGCTTGTAAAGGCCGGCCTCGTCGATTGCCCGCAGTTCGTCTGCGAGATAGGTTCTCATTTTACCGTACATGGTAGTCTACAATCAGTTTAAAAGGTTGACCGTTGACCGTTGACCGTGGGCGAGGCGGTGCCCGCCCATCATAAACGTTCAACATTCAATAATTATGTTCCCACAAAAATACAAAAAAAGCGTGGAAAAAGAGCAAAAAGAGAAAAAAAATAGGAAAAAAATGCGATTTTTTTCATTTTTCGCTTGTCAGTTCAAAAAAAAGCAGTACCTTTGCAGTCGCAAAACGGAAATAATACCAGCAACGATGACTCCGTAGCTCAGCTGGTAGAGCAATTGACTCTTAATCAATGGGTCGTGGGTTCGAGTCCCACCGGGGTCACGCAGCCACCGCGCGAGCGGTGGCTTTTTTATGTGGTTGTGCCGCTCTTGTGGAGGCGGCCACGAGGTGGCTTTTTCTGCAGATTACCGACTGAGTCCACTGCAAAAAGTCGCGGTTTATTTTTTAACATGAATATCCATTAATTATCCATTAATATTTATTCAAAACAAAACGTCTGTGACTATGATTAATGAATATTAATGGATATTTATGTTAAAAAACACATGCGATACGCAACTATTTATTTTTTACAGTGGACTCCCGACTCAAGTTTCTAAAGTAGGTTAATCGATGTTTTACAACGCTGTATTCCCCAAGAAAATTGGCAAAATCTTGTGTAATAGGCCGATTGAGGGGGTGTTGGGGGTCAGGAGGGGTTGAAGAGGTTGCGGAAGGCGTCCTCGACGCGGGCGACCTCGACGATGCGGATTGTGGCGCGCGAGGTGTCGATGCCCTTGAGGTTGTGGGCAGGCACGAGGATGGTGTTGAAGCCGAGTTTCTCGGCCTCGCTGATGCGCTGGTCGATGCGCGTGACGGGGCGTATCTCTCCCGAGAGGCCCACTTCGCCGGCCATGCAGACGCCGTTGTCGAGGGCCATGTCGACGTTGCTGGAGAGGATGGCGCAGGTGACGGCCAGGTCGAGGGCGGGGTCGGCCACGCGCAGTCCGCCGGCGATGTTGAGGAAGACGTCTTTGGCTGCCAGTTTGAAGCCGACGCGTTTCTCGAGCACTGCCAGCAGCATGTTCATGCGCCGCTGGTCAAAGCCGGTGACCGAGCGTTGGGCGGTGCCGTAGGCGGCGGTGCTCACGAGCGCCTGCACCTCAATCAGGAATGGCCTCGCACCGTCGACCATCACTCCCACGGCGGTGCCGCTCAGGGCGGCGTCGTGTTGCGTGAGCAGCATCTCGCCGGGGTTGGTGACCTCGCGCAGGCCGTCCTGCTTCATCTCATAGATGCCTATCTCGCTCGTGTTGCCGAAGCGGTTTTTGATGGAGCGCAGGATGCGGTACATATACTGCCGGTCGCCCTCAAACTGGATGACGGCGTCGACGATGTGCTCGAGCACTTTCGGTCCGGCCAGTGTGCCCTCCTTGTTGATGTGCCCGATGAGGATGACGGGGGTGCCGCTGGTCTTGGCGTATCGCAGGAAAGCGGCGGCGCACTCCCTGACTTGGCTCACGCTGCCGGCGGCGCTCTCGAGGGCGTCGCTGGCGATGGTTTGGATGGAGTCGACGATGAGCAGGTCGGGCTTGTGGTTGCTGATGGCGGTGAAGATTGCCTCGAGCGAGGTCTCGCATAGGAGGTAAGTCTCGCAGTCGAGGTGGCTGCGCGCGATGCGGTCGGCGCGCATGCGCAGTTGCTGGGGGCTTTCCTCGCCGCTGACGTATAGTACCTTGCGCGAGCGGATGCGCAGCACGTTCTGGAGCACGAGCGTACTCTTGCCGATGCCCGGTTCGCCGCCGATGAGCACGATTGAGCCGGGCACGAGGCCGCCGCCGAGCACGCGGTTCAACTCGCCGCTGGGCAGTTTGACGCGCGGCAGTTGCTCGGCCTTGATTTCGCTGATTTTTACCGGTTCGGCGGGTTGCCGCCGTCCGTCATCGCCCACGGGAGAGCCGGGCAGCAGCCCTTTGCCGGCCTTGGGCGTGACCACCTCTTCGACAAACGTGTTCCACTGGCCGCACTGTGGGCATCGTCCCACCCATTTTGGCGACTCGGCGCCGCAATTGCGGCAGAAGTATGTCGTCTTTACCGTCTTTGCCATAGTCTTTTTATCTCGAAAATTCTCGAAAATTCCCGAAAAATTCTCTCTCGTCTATTTTCGTCTATCTACCTCTATTTTGTTCTTCTGCCATTCTGTCTAAAAATCTCCCGTGAATTCTCGTGAATTTCCGTGAATCTTTTTTGTTCTTCTGTTCTTCTGTCTAAAAATCACTCGTCTGAGGGGGGAGGCTACGGGTAGAGGCGGGGGGTGGTCGGAGACCACCACGTCATCGGAGATGACGACTTGCAAGGAACCCCATGGCGGGCATCCTCGGAGAGGTGCCCGGCGTGAGGTGGGTGCCCCGCCGCCGCCTCACCGGTCCTCGGAGAGGGCCACGACAGCGCCCGGCAGGTGGCCCTCGCCGAGGACCACGACACGCGCACGCGTCCCACCCCACGCGTCCCGCCTCTCCGAGGACGGGCCGCATGGGGTTCCGTGCAGGTCGCTCTCTCCGAGAGCGCTGTGGTCTCCGACCACTGTGTCGTCACTGTCTGTGCCATATAACCCAAAAACAAACATTCTCTATCTTTAGTCTCCCGTGAATTCCCGTGAATAATAATTCGTTAAAATCGTGTAATTCGCGGTTCTGTCTTTATCTCCAGTGAATTAACGTGAATTCCCGTGAATCTTTTGTTCTTTTGTTTCTTTTGTCTAAAAACCTGTTGTGTTCTCTTGTGTCAGAGGGTGGAGCGGTGGAACTCGCTGAGGGTGATGGCGGCGGCGACGCCCACGTTGAGGCTGTCGCTGTGGTCGCCGGTGCGCGGCGCCATAGGGATGGTGAGGCGGCGCGTGACGCGCGCGGCGGCCTTGCGGCCGATGCCCTGCCCCTCGTTGCCGAGCACGATGAAGCACGGTCCGCCCAGTGGCGCCGCGCCGTAGATGTTGTCGCCGTCGAGGAAGGTGCCATATACCGGCATGCCGTCGTACTCGTCGAAGAGGTCGTCAAGGTCGGTGTAAACGACTTTCACTCTGGCGATTGAGCCCATTGTGGCCTGCACCACCTTGTGTCCCCACACGTCGACGGTGGTGGGGGAGCAGAAGATGTGGCTGACGCCGAACCAGTCGGCCAATCGGACGATAGTGCCTAGGTTGCCCGGGTCCTGGAGGTTGTCGAGCACGAGGTTGACGCCGGCGCGCACGGCCTCGGCGTCGACCGTCACCTCTGGCTTCTCGTAAACGGCAATCACGTCGCCCGGCGTGGTGAACTGGCTCATGCGGCCCATCTGCCCTTTGGGGGCGAACACCACGTGGGGCATATACTCGGCGCGTCCACACTGGTCAAACCATGCGCGGGTGCACACCAGCCAGCGGCAGCGAAAGTGCTCCCACGTGTCGCGCACGGTCTTGGTGCCCTCGGCCACCCAAAGGCCCTCGTCGTCGCGTCCTTTCTTGGCCCAGAGCGAGCGCACCGTCTTTATTATCCCATTGTTTATTTCAGTCATATTGTATCGATGTGGTTAAATCATTGCAAATATACTATTTTTTTTTGAGATTAGCGCGAGAAAGAGTGGCGAGATTTTTTTTAACATTTTTGGGGCGGCGCCGGGGGGCGCGCCATGGACAACAAATGTGTGGGAAAATAAAATAGTTTGGGGAAAATTGGTTGCGGGTCAAGGTTTTTTCGTAACTTTGCAGGATAAACCGTGAAACGGTGAAATTTTAACAAAAAAAACGACTATAAAGACGAGACTATGAGTTCACTTGTTGAAAGATTTTTGAGATATGTGAAGTTCGACACGCAGAGTGACGAACTGACCAACCTGACGCCGTCCACGCCGGGTCAGATGGAGTTTGCCCGCGCGCTGGAGGCCGAACTGCGCCAGATGGGGCTGAGCGACATTTCGCTCGACGACAATGGCTACCTGTTTGCCACGTTGCCGGGTAATGTGCCATCCGGCACGGTGCCCACCATCGGCTTTATCGCCCACATGGACACTGCTCCCGACATGAGCGGCCACGATGTGAAGCCTCGCATCGTCCACTACGAGGGTGGCGACATCGCCTTGAACGATGAGGTGACGTTGAGCCCCGGGCAGTTTCCGGAGATGAACGACTACGTGGGTCAAGATCTTATCGTGACCGACGGCACGACGCTGCTCGGCGCCGACGACAAGGCCGGCATTGCCGAGATTCTCGCGGCGGTGGAGTGGCTGCAGCAGCACCCCGAGGTGAAGCACGGCGACATCCGCGTGGGCTTTAACCCCGACGAGGAGATTGGCTTGGGCGCCCACCACTTTGATGTCGAGAAGTTCGGCGCCGAGTGGGCTTACACGATGGACGGCGGCGCCGTGGGCGAGTTGGAGTATGAGAACTTCAACGCCGCCAGCGCCAAGGTGACCTTCAAGGGGTTGAACGTGCATCCGGGTGCGGCCAAGCACAAGATGCTCAACTCGATGCGGGTCGCTTTCCAGTTCGCCAATATGCTGCCGCGGTGGGAGACGCCCGAGCATACCGAGGACTACGAGGGATTCTACCACCTGATTTCGATGCAGGGCGGCGTGGAGGAGACCACACTGACCTATATCCTGCGTGACCACGACCGCGCGCGCTTTGAGAGCCGCAAGCGCGAGATTGAGCACTTGTGCCGCAAGGTAAACTGCGAGTTCCCGAACTGCGCCTCGGCCGTAATCAAGGACCAGTATTACAACATGCGCGAGAAGATAGAGCCGGTGATGCACATCATCGACATCGCCAAGCAGGCGATGGAGCGCGCCGGTGTGACGCCCAAGGTGCAGCCCATCCGCGGCGGCACGGACGGCGCCCAGTTGTCGTTCAAGGGGCTGCCGTGTCCCAACATCTTTGCCGGCGGCATGAATATGCACGGCCGCTATGAATACGTGCCCATTCCGTCGATGGAGAAGGCGATGCGGACCATCGTCGAGATTTGCCGCATCGTGGCTGAGAGATAAGAAATCTAAGAATTCTAAGAGTTCTAAGAAATCTAAGAATTCTAAGAATTCTAAGAACATATAAACTGAGAAGCAATGAATAATGACAAGAAGCCGCTAGCCGGCATGACGCTGGAAGAACTGCAGGACGTGGCCCGCGAGGTGGGTCTGCCCAAGTTTGCCGGCAAGCAGTTGGCCAAGTGGATATATGAGAAGCGTGTGACGTCGATAGATGATATGACGGACATCAGCAAGGTGGGCCGCGAGCGGCTCGCGGAGCGCTATGACGTGGGGTTGTACCCGCCGATGAAGTCGACGTCGAGTGCCGACGGCACGGTGAAATATCTCTTTGACGCCGGCGACGGCAAGGCGGTCGAGACGGTGTTTATCCCTGATGACGACCGTGCCACGCTGTGCATCTCGTCGCAGCGCGGCTGCCGGATGAACTGCTACTTCTGCATGACCGGCCGCCAGGGCTTCCACGGCAACCTGACGAGCAACCAGATTATCAATCAGGTGCTGAGTGTGCCCGGCAGCGAGCAGCTGACCAATGTCGTGTTTATGGGCATGGGCGAGCCGCTGGACAACTACGACCAGGTGCTCAAGGTCATCAAGATTCTCACCGAGCCGTGGGGCCTGGCATGGAGCCCGAAGCGCGTGACGGTGAGCACCGTGGGCCTCAAGCCCGAACTGCGCCTGCTGGCTGAGGAGACGAGTGTCCACATCGCCGTGAGCGTCCACGACGCCATCGCCGAGGAGCGCGCCCAGTTGATGCCCATCGAGCAGTTGCACTCCATCAAGGGTGTGATGGAAATGTTGAGCGACTATGACTTCGCCCACCAGCGACGGCTGTCGGTGGAGTACATCATGTGGCAGTGGTTCAACGACGACATCCACCATGCCGAGGCCTTGCGCGAGATTTTGCCCGACGAGCACGTGCGCGTCAACCTGATCCGTTACCACCCCGTGCCCGAGGTCGCCAAGTTGCGCACGAGCAGCGACGAGCGAATGGCGGCCTTCCGCGACTACCTCAACGCCCACGGCGTGACGTGCACGATACGTCGCAGCCGCGGCGAGGACATCAGCGCCGCCTGCGGCCAACTCGCCGGCAAGGTGGGCCGCAAGGGCGAGAAGTAGCGCCACGTCTCCGCTTTTTTTCAACATCAATTCCCATAAATATCCATTAATTTTTTTCGAGTAGTCGAATAATCGAGATTAATAGCATTAAAAACTGATTTATAGAATGAAAACCAGATTGTTATCATTACTGATTGTGCTGGCGATGCTTGCCGGCACTGCCGTTGCCCAAGAGCCAAAGGGCTACTACAAGGCGGCGATGAACAAGAACCAAGAGGGCTTGATCACGGCCCTGAGCGGTATCATCCGCTCCCACACCAAGATTTCCTACGATGGCCTGTGGGACGCCTACAAGACGACCGACAACAACGGCGGCTACTATTGGGACATGTACGCCACCACCAAGTTCCCCATCGGTCAGAAGCACTGCGGCAGTTACAGCAAGGTGGGCGACTGCGTCAACCGCGAGCACTCGTTCCCCAAGAGTTGGTGGGGCAGCAACAAGGACGACAAGTATAGCGACATTTTCCATCTTTATCCCACCGACGGCTACGTCAACAACCAGCGCAGCGCGTACCCCTTCGGCGAGTGCGCCGGCGGCACTTACCTGCCCACCAACGGCACGAACAAGCCGCTGGGCAAGTTGGGCAGTTGCACCTTCCCGGGCTACTCGGGCAAGGTGTTTGAGCCGGACGACATGTACAAGGGTGACTTTGCTCGCACCTACTTCTATATGGCCACGTGCTATAACAGCGAGATTGGCAACTGGAGCAGCGGCGGCATGACGCGCAACGACGGCAAGCGTTACCCCGTGTTCACCGACTGGGCCATCAACCTGCTGCTAAAGTGGCACCGTCAGGACCCGGTGAGTGAGAAGGAAATCAACCGCAACAACGCGGCCTATGCCAAGCAGAAGAACCGTAACCCCTTTATCGACCACCCCGAGTTGGCCGAGTATATCTGGGGCGACAAGAAGACGCAACTCTGGACCGGCTCGGCCGACGTCACGCCGGTGCTCACCAGCCCGGTTTCCGGCTCGACCATCGACCTGGGCGTGGCTCGCGTGGACGTGGGCATTGACGGCGAGATTGAGGTGGCCGGCACCAACCTCACCCAAGACCTCAACGTGAGCCTTGCCAACCCGTCGTCGCCGTTCACGCTCGACCGCAGCATCATCAAGGCTGCCGACGCCAATAACGGCATGATTATGATGGTGGACTTTATCAGCGACGAGGCCGGCACGTTCACCGACGAGGTAATTATCTCTAGCAAGGAGGTTCGCGCCACAGTGGCTGTCAAGGCTGTCACCGTTGACGGCATTCCCGCGCTTGCCGCCGAGAACGTGACGAGCACCTCGTTTGTGGCGCGCTGGTCCAACGCCGACTTCTCCACGGGCAACTACACGCTGCACGTGGCCACGGTCACTCCGGCCGGTGACGAACTGCTCGATGGCTACCCCAAGGAGGTCAAGGCCAGCGCCCAACGCCAGATTGTGGACGGCCTGACGCCGAGCACCACCTATAAATATTGGCTCACCGACGGCGACTTCACCAGCAACGAGATTACGGTCACCACTTTCGAGCCCGAGAAGATTATCGACATCCAGTGCGTCAGCGGCCAGGATTTCACCTTCTCGATGGGTCCCGGCGAGGACTCGCCGGTGCTTGAGGGTAAGGTTTATACCGAGAACATCGACGAGGACATCATCCTCGACGTGAGCGGCAACTTTGAGTTGAGCCGCGACCGCCGCACCTGGGCCGCCGAGGTGATACTCGCTCCCGAGGGCGAGAACTTCTATGTGCGCGTGGCCAACACCGGCCTGGGCGGCACCTACGAGGGTATCATCACGGCCAGCACCGCCACGCTGGACGGCAGCGAGATGGACGTGGTGGCCTACATCGTCGAGCCGATGAACTTCCTCGAGCAATTCGAGAGTTGCTCCGAGGGTGGCTACTGGACCAAAACGGTGCAGGGCGACATGTGCGGCTGGGTGTTTGACAACGCCGGCGTGTGGGGCTCCACGAGCGACCATGCCCACGACGAGCGTTGCGTGCGCCTGGGCAAGAACAATGACTCTGAAATCTATATGGCCGACGACAAGGCCGGCGGCGCGGGCACCATCTCGTTCTACGCGCGTGCCTATGGCAGCGACCCGCAAGCCACTCTCGTGCTTGAGGTGAGTCAGGACGGCGGCAGCACTTGGACGGTGATTGACAGCAACATCACCGCCGGCAGCAACGAAATTCACCCGAGTTATAACGTGAACATCGCCGGCAACGTGCGTATCAAGATCCGCCAGACGGTGGGCTCTCGCGTCAATATCGACGATATCTCCATCACGGACTTCACCACGCCGGAACCCAGACCGGGCTCGCCCTACGATGTGAACGGCGACACCAGCGTTGACGTGGGCGACGTGAACGCCGTGCTCGAGGATATCCTCAGCACCGGCGGCCAGACGCTCGCCTTTGACGTGAACGGTGATGATAAGGTTGACGTGGGCGACGTGAACGCCATCCTCGAGGCCATCCTCAACGGCACCGCGCTTGACGCTCGCCGCTGGGATGCCTTGGCCGGCAACGGCTCCATCACGATGGTCACCGCCGTGGGTGAACGGCTGGAGGTGTATGACATGGAGGCCAATGTGGTTGCCGCAACCTCCGGCAGCAAGACGGTCTTCCTGCCAGCCGGCACCTACGTCGTCGCCAGCGACACCCACAGCAAGAAGGTTGTTGTCAAGTAAAAAAGGCGACTCGCTAGAATCCCTAGATTTTCTAGATTTCCTAGATTTTCTAGGGATTCTAGGATTTCTAGGATTTCTAGGATTTCTAGGGATTCTAGGATTTCTAGGGATTCTAGGATTTCTAGGGATTCTAGGATTTCTAGGGATTCTAGGATTTCTAGGGATTCTAGGATTTCTAGGGATTCTAGGATTTCTAGGGATTCTAGTGGGCGGCAGTGTCCGGCAAAATGGAGCATTGTGTCTACATTGAAATTCCTGTAGCCCCCTCCTTCAGGAGGGTGGTGGGGGAGGCCCGTCTGGGGGAGGCCTGCCCGCTGCCGTTCTACCTGGCGGCGGAGGAGTGGGTGGCGGCCCGCTTGGAACGGCTCACCGGCGGCGAGCCTGCATTCTTCCTGTGGCAGGTGCCGCCCACCGTGATCGTCGGTCGCAACCAACTGCTGGACAGCGAGGTGGACATGGACTACTGCCGCCGCTCCCGCATCGCCGTGTGGCGACGCAAGAGCGGCGGCGGAGCCGTCTATGCCGACCTTGATAACGTGATGATGAGTTATGTGGCGGCCAACGCGCCGGGTAGCGATGTGCCCACGACATTCTCACGCTACACTGCTGCCGTGGCGGCAATGCTGCGCTCGCTGGGCATCGCCGAGGCCGAGGCCGGTGGCCGCAACGATGTGCTCATCGGCGGCTGCAAGGTGAGCGGCAACGCGTTTTATCACACGCCGCACTGCAGCATCGTCCACGGCACGATGCTCGTGGCGGCCGATGTGGCGACAATGGCGCGCGCGCTCACTCCGCCGCCGGGCAAACTCCGCAGCAAGGGCGTGGCGAGCGTGCCGGCGCGTGTGACCACGCTGCGCCGGCACATACCCGGGATAACGGTTGACGGGTTTATCGCCCACGCGCGGCGCACGCTGTGTGGCGACCGTATCGCGCGACTCACGGCGGCCGATGTGGCCGAAATTCAAACGATTATGCAAGAATATATGCGGCCGGAATTTCTCACGGGGCGCAACCCGCGAGCCACTGCCGCGCGTCACGCCAGAGTGGAGGGCGTTGGGGAGTTTGACATCGCCATCGAGATGAACCACGGCGTGATTGCCGACGTGCGCCTGGCCGGCGACTTCTTTGTTCTGGGCGACATCGACGCTGAGATTGTCGGCCGGCTGCGCGGGCGGCCTCTCGAGCCGGAGGCCCTCGCGCTGGCCCTAACCGGCGTGGACGCCTCGCGCGTGATCCACGGCCTGACCACGCCCCGCCTCATCGCCCTGCTCACCGCCTCAGAAATATAGCCGGGTTCACAGTAAAAAGTCGCAGTTTCCAGACACGAATTGCCATAAATTATTCAGTTTCTATAGTAGATAAATTGATGGTTGTGAGAAATGTAGGGGCAGAATTTATTCTGCCCGCCTGCCGCAAATGGGCAGAATAAATTCTGCCCCTACAAGTGACCGCTTATTATTAACATGACTATCAATAACTTTTACATCAGAAACTTGAGAATAAATATCAGTGGATAATTAATGGATACCCCCACCGGCGGGGGGCTATAAAAATAACGCCCTCCGGGCTGAAAATAGCGATAGATAATAAGGTAATCAATGGATATCTGCCAACTACCGAAACTTCTATCCAGTTTTTTGCGGGAAGAATTAAAGTTATAACTTTGCGAGGGTTAGAGAATAATAAGGTCAACAAGGACAAATTAACGGTGGTAACTGTTGTCCTTATTGACCTTATTGTCGTCTAAAATCTCTTTAGCGGGACGAGTGGTCGATTATTTTTTGACGAACTCGACGCGGCGGTTGCGGGCGCGGCCCTCGTTGGTGGAGTTGTCGGCGATTGGCTCGTTGGAGCCTTTGCCCACGGCGCTCAGGCGGCTGCGGTCCACGCCGAGTTCCACGAGTTTGAGCACTATGGCCTCGGCGCGCTGCTGCGAGAGGCGGTCGTTGGTGGCAGCGCTGCCGGTGTTGTCGCAGTGGCCTTGCACCTCAAAATTCAGGCTCGGCTGCTCGTCCATCAATTTCTTGATGCGGTTGATCTCCACCATGCTCTCGGGCTTGATGGTCGCCTTGGCCACGTCAAAGGTGATAGCGTAGGTAACAATCTTACCCTCGCTCATCACGCGGTCGTAGAGGGGTACGGCACCCTGCGCGAGGCGGAAGCCGGTGAGCAGGTAGCGGTGGTCCTCCCAGTCCTCGCCGCGGATGGAGAAAGCGGTAGGGGCTTTCACATTAGGCAGGTTGGCGATGCGCGTGCCGTTGATGTAAATCTTCATGGCGCGCTTGTTGAACGAGAGCGCAAAGTGGTTCCACGCGTTCTGCCGCTCGATGGTTTCCAACGCGTCATACTGGCCATTGACTTCGCCCTCCTGCGGCTTTTGAATGTCCCATCTGACAAACTCCTCGGTGGCGATGTGGATATCGCCGCAGTCATTGGCTTCGGCGTCTGTCAGGCGCAGATGGATGCCGGCGTTGTAGTCCTCCGCGCCGTTGCACCAGTAGTCAAACTCGAGCGTGAACTGCTCGGGCAGGTAGTTCTTGTTGTCGCCATTGATGAGCGGCACTATCTCCGTGTTGTCGTTCTCGAGGAAGATGCACATGCGTCCGTCGTGCTTCGCCACCTCGGCGGTACCGTTCACCAAGTCCCACTGGCTGGGGAACTCGCCCAGTTGCTCGCCCTCGAGGTCGTCGGCAAAAATCACCACGTCGCCCGGCACAAAGTCGGTCTTGGCATAGGCAGTCTCGGCGGTGCGCTTGGCCGGAGCGGCGCTCTCGGCGGCACTCTCTTGTTCATCGCGCTGCTCCGGCTCGTCCTGCCGCTCGGCTTTATCGGCCTTCTTGTCCTTCTTGGTGGCGGCCTCCTCAATCTTGTCTATCGCTTTGCCGGCGGCCTTCTGGCCCAGATTGCGCAGCCAACCCTGCGCCGACACATCGGCCGGCGCGGCAATTAACGCGGCGACTGCCGCCACAATCATCAGTCTCTTCATTGTTAAAAAGGTATTATTTAGGTTGATAAATTATGGGTAGCGATTGTTACACGCTGCAAAAATAGCACATTTTTCCATTCCCACCAAATTAAAACACCATTTTCCTTTCCATTCTCAAATCCTCAAGTTCAATCCGGTGTCGAACTTCTGGGTTTTGCGGAGTGTGATCGGTTGGCGTTGTGGAGTTGGGCGGCGGTGTTGTAGTTTTGTGGCGTCAAATCACACACACACTTTTTTATGACAGAGAATATGAAAGATTGGGTGCAGTATGGCACCGCAGTGGGTATGGTGGCAACGGGTTGCGTGCTGTCGGTGATGAGTTTTGTCACGCTCCACGCGGTTCACCACACGGTACTCGCGTTTGTGGGCGAGGCCATCAGTTTTGCCGGCGCGGTATTCGGCATCTCGCTCTACGCCCGCAGCAAACTGCGCCACCCCGAGAACGCCTCACCTGAGAGAAAAGACAAGAGAACACGAGAAACGGAAAATCGAGATGAGAAAGATTAACTAAAGAAACCTCCAATCCGGGCACTATATGCCGAGGCACTGGCATAGCTGCTCGATGTACTTGAGCCTCTGGACCGGCTGCCATTTGGCCTGTCCGGAGGCTCTCGCCTTTTTGTATTTCGACAGGTAGATGAAGGTCTG
>JAFTDD010000003.1 GCA_017454355.1 Muribaculaceae bacterium | reverse complement strand
CGGCGAAACAGTTGAACGCCTTGAACCGGCAATGCGCAAGGGCGGCATCGACCGAATGGGCAACCTACGCCCTGGCGATGATGAAATGCTCATCTACTACTATCGCCTTGACGGCACCATGGAAATGTACCCCACAAGGGGGATCCGCGGCGCGCTGCGGCCATATATCAGAGTACGATGGAGCAACCCCTCTCTGCACACGCCGGAGGGCAGCACGCGTGAGAATAAGTATATGACCCCTGCCGGTGCTCCTACCAAGTTCTATATCCCGCAGCGCATCCGCGACCTGTATCAACGGGAGGAACACATTGAGACGCTCGTAATCCAAGAGGGTGAGAAAAAAGCCGAGAAGGCCTGCAAGCATGGCGTGCCAAGCATTGCCATTCAGGGAATATTCAACATCGGAAACAAGGAAACCGGGCTGCCGCAGGATCTGCAATACTTGATTCAACGGTGTGGCGTGCGCAATGTGGTGCTGATGATGGACAGCGACTGGGACCACTTGTCGAAGAACCTGCAGCCTGACGAAGCGGTGGACTACCGCCCACGCATGTTTGCCGCTGCCGCCATAAAGTTCAAGAAGTATGTAGGCAGCCTCCACAATATCGGGGTTAACGTGGACATCTACTTTGGCCATGTGAATGTGAACGAGCGTGACGATAAAGGTGTTGACGACTTGCTGGTGGGGACATTGAAAGGTCGCGAGGAACGACTGGCTAAAGACATTGATTTTGCTCTCCATGCACATGATGGCGTGGGCACATACTGCTCGATCCACAACATCTCAACGTTGAGCAACCAGCAGATCCAGGACTACTGGCTGCTGAACGACTGTGAGGCGTTCTTTGAGAAGTATGAGTCAAGGTTGAAGCCGTTGGTGTCGTTCAAGTTCAACCGTTTCCTCTACCGCGTTGGCGAGAACGGCAAGGTGGTGCTCGCCTCGAAGGTGGCGGCCGACAAGGAGTTCTGGAGCGTGACCGTGAATGAGAACACGCTGAAGGTGAATGTGAGTCTCGATACATACGAGGCTTTGAAGTTCATCGAGGCGGCGGGTTTTTATCGCATCCATACAGCCGACCTCGAGCCGGGTATGTTCAATTTCGTGCGCATCGAGGACGGAGTGGTTTATCCGTCAAGTGCGGTGGAAATACGCGAGTTCGTGTGGGCATACATCCTGATGAGCACGAAAGATGTCAACGTGCGTAACCACTTCTCGGCGCGGTTGACGAGTGACCTTAGCAATGACAAATTGGAGCGATTGGAACGTATCGAGGATAACTTTGACAACTTCCAACCTTACCTGCAGAACCTGTATTTCAAAAACGGCATGCTTACCATCACCGCACAGGGCGTTAAGTGGGATAAAGTGATTATGGGGCAGGTTTGGAACGACAAGGTAATTGGTCACAAGTTTGAGCGCGTGCCTATTATCGACCATGTTGACTGGGATGAGGCGAACGGATTCAGCATTTACCCGACCGAAGCCGGCAATCGCTGCGACTTTTTCCGTTTCCTGATGATGACGAGCAACTTCTGGCATGAGAAGCAGGGTGAGTTGAGTGCGTTAGAGCAGCAGGAGTTTTCCCAACACTTGATGAATAAATTGACAGCCATGGGTTATCTCTTGTGTGACTACAAGTACCAGACTGAGCTGAAGGCGGTGATTGCGATGGATGGTGAGTTGAGTGATGTGGGTCAGAGCAATGGTCGCACGGGCAAATCGCTTGTCGGCAAGGCTTTGTCGTATATGCTGGAGCAAACGAGCATTGACGGTCGCAACACGAAGAATGACGATGACTTCATCTATACATTGGTGACCTTGCGCACGCGCAACGTGTTTATGGACGATGTTAATGTGAACTTCAACTTTGAGCGTTTTTACTTTGCGATCACTGGCGACTTGAATGTGAACGTGAAGGGCGGTGGCCGCTTCACGATTGCAAGCGAGCACAGCCCCAAGTTCTATATCACAACTAACCATGCCATCAACGGCAGCCAAAGCCGAAGTTCGCAGGAACGCATCATCTACATGAGCTTCTCGAACTACTTCAACGACACCCGTCACCCCATTGACGTGTTCGGCCACCAGTTCTTTGCTGACTGGGATGCGGAGCAATGGAACTTATTCTACAACCTGATGGCAGAATGTGTGCTGCTATATTTCGAGAGTATGCAGCGCGGCTGGAGCCGTCCGGGACAGGGTGCGGTGCTGCCGCCCATGCACGACATCATGCTGCGCACATTGAGACAGCAGATGAGCGAGAGCATCTACCAGTGGGCGGAGGTGTACTTCGATGCTACCGGACACAACCTCAACAACAAAGTGCCGCGTGGCGATATGTTCCGCGACTTCAAGGAGCATTTCCCTGACGCGCGCAGCGGAATTAGCCAGGCTAATTTCAAGACCAAGCTGACATTCTACTGCCAGTTCAAGGGCTACCACCTGAACCCGAATAAACTCAACAAGGAGGGCAAGAGTTTCCGCTACTGGATTGCCGACCATCCCGGTGAGAGCTTCATCGGCGGCGCGGACAAGAGTGGTGGTGTGGAGTATTTCTCGATTTATGATACCGCCGGAGCGATGAAAGAACCATTGTAAAAGAGTGAGTGATATGCGAAACGATGAAATTTTCAGATTGTTGGACGTGTGCTGCCGTGCTTCGGGCTGCAGCCGCAAGGCGTTGCTTGGCGGTTGCCGCCGTCGGCCGCTGATGGCGGCTCGGTACGCGTTCTTTGTGCTGGCGATGGAGCACGGTCTGCGTCAATATGAGGCGGCCTGGTGGCTGAACCGTAGCAAGAATGTGAGTTTTCATTACCGCAAGACGGCGGCGGCGTTGCTCGAGAGCGACGCGGGCTTCCGCAGTCTGGTGGCAAAAGTGAGGGAGCGATATGAGAATTGATAATGAGTTTGACAGCCTGCTGTGCCGTGAGGAGTTGAGGGACGTGGCCGCGAAACAGTGGCGCACGCACGTGGTACATGACGATGGCCATGAGATTGTACGTTTGCTGACGGCAGAGTTGGAGCCTGGGAAGTGGGCGGTGGGCTACGACCTATGGTTCACCGACGGCCGGAGTGCCCATCGCGTGCCGAACTTGGCGTGGGGCTGGGGCGGCAGCGAGCGTGTCGTGATGCTGTGGATGACGGGTTACTGCCTGAGTTGGGGCAGATACTTCACGCCGGAGGCTCGTGAGGCCTTGCTGAGAGAGCAGCGCAAGTGGCGCACGCTCAGTCTATTTGAATAAAAAGCAATATACTTATAAACTTATCAATTATCAAAAAACTATGAACGAGATTTTAATCAAACGTGTGAATGAGACCGGCATCACCATTGTGCAGGACGGCAGCGACATTTTCGTGCCGATCCGCCCGATTTGTGATGCCCTGGGTGTGGACTTTTCGGGGCAGCGCCGCCGAATCATGAGCGACCCGATTTTAGGCCCAACTGTGGACGAGAAGTCCACAGTTGGAGCCGACGGCAAGCTACGTGATAAGGGTTGTTTGCCCTTCGAGTTCGTGTTCGGTTGGTTGTTTACAAT
>JAFTDD010000026.1 GCA_017454355.1 Muribaculaceae bacterium | reverse complement strand
CATTTTGGTGAGTCACCGACTCAATACCTCAATCGTAAACGATAGCATGCCATTTTTCTAATGATGTACCATCACAGGTGCTATTAATCCGTTATTCTTTAATTTAACTTTAGTTTAAGGTTCTATTTTCAACCGAATTGCTTTAATTGGTAATTCCAGGACTTATCATGTCCAATTGAGATGATATAGCTTCGCCCCACACCATGAAGCCAAGCCCAGTCCCATTAACAGAGTCTTTATTTTTGGGAAACACACCCTCATTTTTTGGGAAACATTTGCCCCTTTTTTGCCAACTTATTCTGCATTTAGAACGTGCAAAACATGCACAAAAAGAACAAGGGCAAGTACCTGTTTCCCAGATACTTGCCCTGTATGTAGCTAATTTTCAGCACTTTCCGTTTATTCTTCTACGGCTGCCTGGGCGGCGGCGAGGCGTGCGATGGGCACGCGGTAGGGGCTGCAGGAGACGTAGTTCATGCCCAGGCGGGCGCAGAACTTCACCGACGAGGGTTCACCACCGTGCTCACCGCAGATGCCCACGTTGAGTTCGGGCTTGGTCTGGCGACCCTTGATGGTGCCCATCTCCACGAGTTGGCCCACGCCTTCCTGGTCGAGGACGGCAAACGGGTCGGTCTTGATGATGCCCAACTTCTTGTAGAAGCCCAGGAACTTGGGAGCGTCGTCGCGCGAGTAGCCAAACGTCATCTGCGTCAGGTCGTTGGTGCCGAACGAGAAGAAGTCGGCCACCTTGGCGATTTGGTCGGCCACCAGAGCGGCACGCGGCACCTCAATCATTGTGCCGATCTTGTAGGCCACGGTCTTGCCGCGCTCGGCAAACACCTTCTGCGCCGTGCGGTTGATAATCTCGGCCTGCAACTCAATCTCCTTGAGCACGCCCACCAGAGGCACCATAATCTTGGGATGCACTGTGATGCCGCGCTCCTGCACGTTGATGGCGGCCTCGATGATGGCGCGAGCCTGCATCTCGGTAATCTCGGGATAGGTGTTGCCCAAGCGGCAGCCGCGATGACCCAGCATCGGGTTGAACTCCTCGAGGTTGGCGCAGATGTTCTTCACCTCGTCGAGGGTCATGCCCACTTGCTCGGCGAGTTCCTTCTGGGTAGCGAGTTGGTGGGGCACAAACTCGTGCAGAGGCGGGTCGAGCAGACGGATGGTCACCTCGTAGCCGTCCATGGCCTCGAAGATGCCCTCGAAGTCGCCACGTTGCAGCGGCAACAACTTGGCCAGCGCGATGCGGCGGCTGGGCTCGTCGGGAGCGATAATCATCTCACGCATCGCCTTGATGCGGTCGCCCTCAAAGAACATGTGCTCGGTGCGGCACAGGCCGATGCCGTGGGCACCGAACTTGCGGGCCACCTTGGCGTCGCGCGGCGAGTCGGCGTTGGTGTAAACGTCCATCTTGGTGTACTTGTCGGCCAACTTCATCACAGCGGCGAAGTCACCGCTCATGTCCGGCATGACGGTGGGCACGAGACCCTCGTACACCTCACCGGTGCTGCCGTTGAGCGAGATGTAGTCACCCTCCTTGTAGATTTTGCCGCCCATCTCGACGGTCTTGGCGTGGTAGTCGACCTTGATGTCGCCGGCGCCGCTAACGCAGCACTTGCCGATGCCGCGGGCCACAACGGCCGCGTGGCTCGTCATACCGCCGCGCGCGGTGAGGATACCCTGGGCCACGGTCATACCGCGCAGGTCCTCGGGTGAGGTCTCGAGACGAACGAGAATGACTTTCTTGTTGCGCTTTGCCCACTCCTCGGCATCGTCGGCAAAGAAGACGATGTGGCCTGTGGCGGCTCCCGGCGATGCGGGCAGACCCTTGGCGATGACCTTGGCGGTCTTGGCCGCGCTCTTGTCAAACACGGGGTGGAGCAACTCGTCGAGTTTCTCCGGCTCCATACGGCGCAGGACGGTCTTCTCGTCAATCTTGCCTTCCTTGAGCAGGTCCATGGCAATCTTAACCATAGCGGCGCCGGTGCGCTTGCCGTTGCGGGTCTGGAGCAGCCAGAGTTTGCCGTTCTGGATGGTGAACTCCATATCCTGCATGTCGCGGTAGTGCTCCTCGAGGCGCTGCTGAATCTCGACCAACTGGGCGGCACACTCGGGCATCGACTCCTCGAGCGACGGATACTTCTCCTTACGCTCGGCCTCGCTGATGCCGGCACGCTCGGCCCAACGGCGGCTGCCCTCGGTCATAATCTGTTGCGGGGTGCGCACTCCGGCCACCACATCCTCGCCCTGGGCGTTGATGAGGTACTCGCCGTTGAAGATGTTCTCGCCGGTGGCGGCGTCACGCGAGAAGCACACGCCGGTGGCCGACGTGTTGCCCATGTTGCCGTAAACCATCGCTTGGACGTTGACGGCGGTGCCGTACTCCTCCGGAATCTGGTTCATGCGGCGATAGAGGATGGCGCGGTCGTTGTTCCAACTGTCAAACACGGCGTAGATGGCGCCCCACAACTGCTCGTAAGCGTCGGTGGGGAAGTCCTTGCCGGTGCTCTCTTTGACGGCGGCCTTGAAGCGTACCACGAGTTCCTTGAGGTCGTCGACGCCCAACTCGGTGTCGAGTTTCACGCCGCGCTTCTCCTTCACGTCCTCGATGATGGCCTCAAAGGGGTCGATGTCGGTCTTGTTTTTCGGCTTCATGCCGAGCACAACGTCGCCGTACATTTGCACGAAGCGGCGGTAACTGTCCCATGCGAAGCGCGCATTGCCGCTCTTCTCGGCCAGCGTCTCGGCCACGGCATCGTTGATGCCCAGGTTGAGCACGGTGTCCATCATGCCGGGCATCGACACGGGAGCACCCGAGCGCACCGACACCAACTGCGGGTTGGCGGGGTCATTGAACTTGTTGCCGGTGAGTTTCTCGATGTGGGCCACGGCCTTGAGCACGTCGTCCTTGATGAGTTTGACAACGGCTTCGCGGCCCTGCTGGTTGTAGAGGCGGCACACGTCGGTGGTGATGGTGAAACCGGGAGGAACGGGCACGCCGATAAGGTTCATCTCGGCCAAGTTTGCACCCTTACCTCCAAGAAGATCTCTCATGTCGGCACTGCCTTCTGCCTGGCCGTTGCCGAAAGTGTAAATAGTCTTCATGAAAACTTGTTACTTATTTGAAAAGGATTGATTTATCAATTTGAGTGCAAAGATACAAAAAAACTATGAACTATGAGGTAAAATTAAACACGAATTACCATAAATTACCCATAAATTTTAATTTAAGAGAACAATAGGTCGAGGAACATGAAATGGGTCGTGATATAAATCATCGATTAAATTATAATAAAACAAACGATGTAGCACCAAAAAGAGGAACTACATCGTGATGATTGGGTTTCAGCAACGAGTAATTGCTCACTTGGCGAGGATGTCGGCGAGGATGGCGTTGACGTCGCCCACGTCCACGCGGTCGTCGCCGTTGACGTCGTAGGCGGCCGTCTTGCCTCCGCCCAGGATGTCGCCCAGCACGGCGTTCACGTCGCCCACATCGACCGTCGCGTCGCTATTCACATCATAGCTCGCACGGTCGGTGGTGAACTCCACCTCGTTGCCGTAGGTCGTCACTCCGCCGGCCACGACAAACGTGCGGAAGCGGTAGGTCGTCGCGGGCGAGAGGTCGCTCACGGTGACTTTCATGCGCTCACCGGTCGCCGTGACGCGCGTCACGCCTGTGGACGGGGCACCCGCCGCCGACGGCGCGTGGCTTCCGCCGCCGCCCACGCGCCAGTACTCGAAGCCCTGCGACGTGATGTCGCTCGAACCGCGCAGCGCCACGCCGCTCAGCGTCGCACCCGTCGTCGTCACCTCCGGACTGCTATAGGTATAGACCACCGGCGCGAATTCCACGTACGCGTCAGCGGTGATGAACGCAATCCAGTCGCCGTAGTACATCGTGCCGTCGCCGGCCTTGTAGAACGGACGGAACCTGTAATAGACGTTCTCCGTCATGTTCTTCAGCGTGCCGGCCATCGTGCCGCCATATACCGGGCAGTAGACCACTGTACTCGGCATGGCGGCCGGAGCGTCATCGCGCCGCCACTCGAAGCCGCAGCTCGTCTCCTCGTCGGCGATGTTGGTCGTGGCGATGAACATCGGGCTGGTGTTGGTCAGCATCCGCGCCGCCTGCGTCGTCAGCGTCAGCACCTCAGTCGTGAACTGGTGGCTTTCCGACTGGTTGCCCGTCGCCGTCTCCATGGTATATGTCGCCGAGTAAGACGTGTTGGGCTTCAGCCCCGTCAGCCGCAGGTTGCGGCTCTTGGTGCCGTTGAAGGTGAAGTAGGCATTCGTCACCCGCGCGTCGCCAGCCGTGTAGCTCGCGTCCATCCGCATCGTCGTCGGACCGCCCTTCATCGTCGTTGCCGTGTCAATCGACTTCGTCTTGACGGTGTAGCTGTCGCTCTGATACTCCTTGCCTGCATATTTGAATGCAAGTCTGACAGAGTGCGAACTGTTTATCATGAGTCCTGTTGCCGGCTCTGCTTCTATGGTGTAGCTTGTGGCCGTTGTTGAAGTTATACGTGCTGCATAGCTTTTCGAGTCAACCGTTGCCATTAATTCCGTTGGAATAAATCCGTCTTCTTTATTTATTGTGAATATGGGTACGATTGTTGACTGAGTTGATGTAGAGGAGTTGTAGTAATTCACATTGTTTGTTGTAACCTCAATTGTTTCATCTGTTTCCTCTCCTAATGTAAGAGACTTCAGATGAAGTTGATATGTTGTGTTAGGTGCCAACCCCGTTATTCTGCATGTATCATTAACTACTGGCATGGTTGTTCCGTTAAGAGACACCGACAATAGTTTGGAAACTGTTTTGTCAATAGATGAAAACTCAATTTGTGTTAGACTTTTCTTGTAACCGATCAATGATGTCCGCAGATTGCATTTCGACCAATTTGGGTTAGACCGATAGTTCTCTATTGCGTCTTTAGAGACAAGAATCACTGTGTTTAAATTAAAATGGTAATCTGAATGAAACTGCGGTGGAGTCGTAGGGAGACAGCAAATGTATTTCAGGCCGCATTTCCAGAACGCCGATGAGCCGATGATAGTCACAGAGTTGGGGATGGTCACACTCGTCAAGCCGCTGCAACCTTCGAACGCTGCGTTGTCGATGATGGACACCGAGCTGCCAATGGTTACCGAGGTCATGTTGCCGCAACCATAGAACGCTTCATAGCCTATATAGGTCACTGAATTAGGTATGGTCACCGATGCCAAGTTGCCGTAATCTTTGAAGCAACGATCTACAATGCTCTTTGTGCCGTCTTTCAACACCATGTTTGTACCGCTTGGCATCGAACCCTTATATTTATAAGCGCACAAGCCAGCGTAAACGAGGCCGTCCGGTTGATTGTTGTACCATGGAGTGGCGCTGAACGCCTCTCTGCCTATTTCTGTCACCGAGTTAGGAATGGTCACATTTGTCAAGCCGGTACCGTAGAATGCACATTCGCCGATGCCGGTCACCGAGTTAGGAATGGTCACACCAGTCAGATCGTGACAGAGGTAGAACGCTTTATAACTTATAGCGGTTACCGAGTAGGTTTTCCCGCTGTAGGTAACAGATGATGGTATCGAAATTTCTCCTTTTAGTGAGTAATACCATGGATTAAGACCAGAAGAATAATTTGTCTCGTACTTTACAGTCACCGATGCGCCGTCGCTGTTGATATCGTAGCAGATGCCGCCGACCTTAAAGTCGTAATACGCGCCGGCTGTTGTGGGAATGGGATTTAGTGCAACGATTGCAAACAGGAGGAAGGTCGCCAACTGTGGCGGAAGTTTTAGGTGTCGCATAGGCGTAATGGGTGCCGGGCGGCGGTCCTCCTCGTCGTCGCGGCGGTTTGTTGGATTGTGGATAAATGAAAAGCGTGAGGACAACTCTGTTTACAAATCTGAGGCTCGGCAAAGCCTGTTACAAGTAAACAGTCACCTCACGCATGACTTTATACTTACACCGATGAGGTGAAGATAAAGCACACATGAGCGTTGCTGACTGCCTATCCTTGTAACGATGAAATTTTGCCGATTTCAGATTTGGATATGCGAGAAACGCTTTTGCAACGATGTTAAAGTCAGCGGCTCTCCGCATGACGTTGCAAAATTAGTTATTTTTTTGATATCCGCAAAATTTCAGCACGATTTATCAACAATTTATCAACCCACCCCCAGGCTGCGCACCACAGCGGGGCACCTGCTTGGGGTTACTTACTGAAGTTTCTACAGTAGAGTCCGGCCTCGCTATCGCAGAGGTGGCCGCCCTTCGGGCGGCAGTTGAGGATAGTCCCCACCCCCAGCTCCTGCGCTCGCCGGTGCTCGCTCCGGCGCTGGAGGTTATTCAAATTTCCGCCCTTCGGGCGGCATTGATACAATATAATAAGACATTATTTGAAGATTAACTACTTTAGAAACTTGAGATATAATTTTTGAATAGAACGCTGGAAGTCAATCGGATAAAAAATCTTGTGGCGTTTTATCCCTCATATTCTCCTAACTAATGTCCTCCTGTTCTCCTGTCTATAATTTTCCTCCTGTTCTCTTGTCTAAAAAATGAAGGGTTGCAGGTGGGACAACAGTCGTCTGCAAACCCTTCGGGATGTATACTAGATTTTGGGAAATCTTTTGTTCTGCCTCAACCCCTCCGAGGGGAGGAGAAAAAGGAATAAAACATTTTAGTATACGACCACTTTATTCAACATACTATGATTACGATGTGTGTTGCAAATTTATTATTATCATGTAGTTCTGTACGAAAGTTAAGCAATCCGGTCACTCGCCTTTGATGGCAGCGACACCGGGCAACACTTTGCCCTCGATAGCCTCGAGCATGGCGCCACCACCGGTGGAGACATACGAGACCTGATCGGCGAGGCCGAACTTGTTGACAGCGGCGACCGAGTCACCACCGCCGATGAGCGAGAAGGCGCCTTGGCGCGTGGCCTCGGCCACGTACTTGGCAATCTCGCCGGTGCCGTGGGCGAAGTTCTCAAACTCGAACACGCCAACGGGGCCGTTCCAAAGAATCGTCTTGCTGTTGAGGATAATCTCGCGCCATGCGGCCAGCGACTCCTCGCCGGCGTCCATGCCTTCCCATCCCTCGGGGATGTTGAAGATGTCGACGGGCTTGCGGTTGGCATCGTTGCTGAAGTCGTCGGCAGCGATGGTTTGGGTGGAGAGGCTGAGTTTGACGCCCTTCTCCTTGCAGGCCTCGATGATGGCGAGAGCATCGGGCATGAGTTCGTCCTCGTGGAGCGAGTTGCCGATGTGTCCGCCCTGGGCCTTGATGAAGGTGAAGCCCATGCCGCCACCGATGATGAGGTTATCGACTTTGTCGAGCAAGAACTTGATCACACCGAGTTTGCTGCTGACCTTGCTGCCGCCGATGATGGCGGTGAAGGGGTGCTGGGCGTTGCGCAGCACGGCGTCGATGGCGTTCACTTCCTTCTCCATGAGGAGGCCGAGCATCTTGTGTTCGGCGTCGAAGAAGTCGGCGATGACGGCCGTGGAGGCGTGGCGACGGTGAGCGGTGCCGAAAGCGTCGTTGACGTAAACATCGGCATAGCCGGCGAGCGTCTTGGCGAACTCGGTCTGGCGTGCTTTCATCTCCTTCTTGGCGGCGTCGTAGGCGGGGTCGGCCTTGTCGATGCCCACGGGCTTGCCTTCCTCTTCGGGATAGAAGCGGAGGTTCTCCAGCAGGAGCACTTCGCCGGGCTTGAGTGCGGCGGCGGCATCAGCGGCCTTGGCGCAGTCTGGGGCGAACTTGACGGGGCAGCCCAGAGCGGCGGCCACGGCGTCGGTGATTTGTCCGAGCGACAACTTCGGGTTGACTTTGCCCTTGGGCTTGCCCATGTGGCTCATGATGATCAGAGCACCGCCATCGGCGAGAATCTTCTTGAGGGTGGGCAGCGCGCCACGGATGCGGGTATCGTCGGTAATCTGGCCCTGCTCGTTGAGGGGCACGTTGAAATCAACGCGTACGATTGCCTTCTTGCCTGCAAAGTTAAAATCTTGGATATTAACCATTTGTGTTATTAAATTATAATATATTTAGAAGTGTCAAAACTTGTTGTGGACAAAATCACACGCAAAGATACAAAAAAAGTGTGAATTGTGAGATAGTTTTTTATTTTTTTAGTTTTTGGATTTAGTTTTTATCGAATAATCGAGTGGCCGAGTAGTCGAGTTGTCGAAAAACTGAAACGTTAGTTTGTGATGAGGGTGTTGGAGCGGCGGTCGATGGCGGGGGAGCGCTTGGTGTCGGCGACTTTGCTGCAACGGATGGTGTTATTCTTGAGCGAGGTGACGGTGTTTTTGTCGCCGGTGAATAGTGACGTGGCCTGCGCGTTGAGTTCGCTATTGTCTATCCGCAGATCCTTGACGGTGTTGAAATAGGCTTTGACGGAGCCGGCACCGTTCACCTTGAGGCGCGTGGCGCTGATGCGCATATCCACGCCTGCCACGTGCGGGAAACACGGGATTTGTGCCGCTCGGCTCCACCGTCAGGTTGCGGCCCGTGACGGTGGCGTTGACAATCTTGCCGCCCCGGGTGAAGCGCACGTTGGAGTTGTCAGGGATGTTGACGGTGCCGCCGCTGATGAGGCGGTCCACTGTATAAACACGGTTTTGGGCCGCGGCATCGGCACCGATGACGACGGCGCACAATATGATGAGTGTGAGTACTTTAATATTCATATTTATCAATGCATAATTCACAATTATTTATACATTCACGTTAATTCGCGAAAATTCACGGGAGACTATTTCGTCCTTCAGTTCCCGAGATGCTTGATGATTGCGGCGGTGAAAGGGCGCCAGTATTGCTCGCACTTCGCCTCTCCCACGCCATAAACAGTTGAAAATTCGGCTTGCGTAGTGGGCTTGCGGGTTGCCATATCAGCCAGAGCCTTGTCGCTGAAGATGAGGTAAGGCGCGATGCCGCGGGCGCGCGCTATTGCCAGGCGCGTTTGCCGCAGGATCTCGAATAGTCCCGGATCCATAACAGCCGGCTCGCCGGCAATGATGCCGTCAAGGGTGGCAATGTCATTGCGGCGACGTGTGCCTCGCTTGGCTTTGGATGTCTCGACGTGAGGCTCAAATTTGGTGAATTCAACCCTCCGCTTGCCGTAGAGCACTTCGCGGCCGAAGTCGGTTATCTTCAGATGATTGTTTTCGTCGTAAGCGATATCAATCAATCCGAGTTGAATCATCTGGAGGATATAACTTTTCCAGACGGTGAACGGCGTGTCGCGTCCCACACCAAAGGTTGGCAGCCGGTCATATCCGGCGGCGGTGACTTCGGCACGCTTTGAGCCGCGCAGAATTTCGATTACCGTATTGATGCCTGTCTTCTGCCCGGTGCGCGCGATGGCACTCATCGCCATTTGAGACAGGGTTGTGCCATCGATGCGCTCCGGCGGATTGTGGCACACGTCACAGTTGTGGCAGTCGTGGTCAAAGCGCTCGTTGAAGTAACTGAGCAGGATGCGCCGCCGGCACACACGACTCTCGGCATATTGCTGCATGCGCGATAGTTTCTCGAGGTTTATCTCGCTCTGACCGGAGTCGCGGGCAAATTGCGATAGTTGTATCACGTCGGCATAACTGTAGAAGAGCAGTGCCTCGGCCGGTGCGCCGTCGCGTCCGGCCCGCCCCACCTCTTGATAGTAACTCTCGAGGCTCTTGGGCAGGTTGTAGTGCGCCACCCACCTGACGTTGCTCTTGTCGATGCCCATGCCAAAGGCGATTGTGGCGACGATGACCGTTACCTCGTCGTTGATGAAAGCACGTTGAGTCTCGAGTTTCTGGGAAGTGGGCATGCCGGCATGAAAGTGGCGTGCGTTGATGCCTGCCGCGCGTAGCATTGTTGCCACGCTCTCGGTGGTCTTGCGCGATAGACAGTAGACGATGCCGCTCTCGCCGTGATGTTGCTCGATAAATCTGATGAGGGTTCGTTGCTTTGTTTTGCCGCTGAGGTCATGCACAACGTTCAGGCTGATGTTGGGCCGGTCAAATGATGTCATAAACAGCCGCGCAGCGTCGATGCCGAGTTGGCGCGATATGTCATCGCGTGTGATACGGTCGGCTGTGGCGGTGAGAGCGATAATGGGAGTGGTGGGGTAGCGCTGCTTGAGAGTGCCCAACCGGGTGTATTCCGGCCGGAAGTCATGTCCCCATTGCGAGATGCAGTGGGCCTCGTCGATGGCAAAGAGCGAGATGTTGAGTTTGGCAATCCACCCGTCAAGGTCGGCGATGAGTCTTTCCGGCGAGATATAAATGAGTTTCAGTTGGCCGTTGATGGCATTAGCGACAATCTCGCGGTTGTCATACTCGTCTTGCTGGCTATTGATGGCTGCCGCCGAAATGCCGTTTTGCCTCAACGCGTCCACCTGGTCTTTCATCAGGGCGAGAAGCGGCGACACAATAATCGCAACGCCATCCATCAGCAGCGCCGGCATCTGGTAGCACAGGGACTTGCCGCCGCCTGTGGGCATGAGCACCACGGCATCGCCACCGTCAACGACATGGCTGATGATTTGCCATTGAATTGGATAGAAACTGTCGTATCCGTAGTATCGGCGCAGCAGCGCCAACGCTTTCTCTTGCATAGTCAGAAGGCGTTTTTGTCGCCGCGGAACGTGTTGACTATTGTGAGCACCATTATTTTGAGGTCCAGCATGAAGTTCCAGTTTTCAGCATACCAGACGTCATATTCCACTCGCTTCTCCATTTGCCACAGTTCCTCGGTCTGGCCGCGATAGCCGTTGACCTGAGCCCAACCGGTGATGCCGGGCTTGATGGTGTGGCGCAGCATATATTTGTCGATTAGGGCGCTATATTCCTCGGTTTGGCGAACCATGTGGGGCCTTGGTCCAACGATTGACATATCGCCGAGCAGGACATTGATAAATTGTGGTAACTCGTCAATGTTTGTTTTGCGCAACAGGTTGCCGAAAGCGGTTTTGCGCGGATCATCTTTGGTGGCTTGCAAAGTGTCGGCCTGGTCGTTGACGCGCATTGTGCGGAACTTGAGGCAGTCAAATTCGCGTCCTCGGTATCCCGTGCGTTTCTGGGTGAAGAAAATCGGTCCGGGCGATGACAACTTGATGCCCAGGGCAATGAACGGGAAGAAAGGTAATATTAGAGCGATGGCTAAAAGACTGACGATGATGTCAAAGGTGCGCTTGACTGCCCGGTTCACAGTGCCGCTCAAGGGATATGGTCTGATGGCCATCAGTGGCACGTTGCCGATGCTGTAGAGTTCAAATTGCCGTTTGACGGTGGGCCCGAATTGCGGCACGTAATAGAAGTCGACGGCATTGCGTTCGGCGATGCGCATCATGCGTGTGACGTTGTCCTTGTCGGTGTCCGGTACGGCGCAGTACATCTCATCGATGAGATGGTCTTGCACAAATTTCTCGACATCATCGAGCGTGCCGCGGTAGCCTTCGACCGTTTCAAAGGCGTGATTGTCGTCAAAGAAGCCAAGAATACGGTATCCGTAGGAGGCGTCGGCGGTGAGTTCTTTGACGAGCCGGCTGCCGATCTCACCGCCACCGATGACGACGACGCGCCGGTAGTTGAAGCCGCGCGTGCGGTAAGCCTTCAGCAGTTGCCTCGAGAACAGCCACCACCCCGTCAAACTCACTGTGAACAGACCATAGAACCATGCCGCCGTACGCCAACCGATGTCATAGCCGCTAACCAACGCCGACGCGCTCAGCGTGATTGCGGCGTGAAGCAACACACTCTTCACACCCTGCAACGCGACAATGTCGGCATTCAGCACACGACGCTTGTGAACGTTGCCGAAAAAATAGAAAACAACCAACATCGCCAAGTTGATGAACAACCAGACGATATCGTCGGCGAAATGGCTATCACGCCCTGTGATAACAAGAGTGACAAAGTAACAGATATTTAGCACCGCCAAGTCGACGGTGCTAAATAAGAGTCCTATGAATTTGCCGTAACGTTGTTTCCCGTTCATGTTAGAATTGTTTCGCGTCTATTTTCGTCTATAACGACGTCTATTTTCGACAATTTTTTATTTTAGACATGAATTGACGTTGTCATAGACGAGAATAGACGCTAACCTCTAAAATTTACCGAAATATTGCTAAAACTAAACCTAAAACATTAGTCGTCGAGGTCGCGGATGCGCTGCTCGAGTTTGGCGAGTTCTTCACGCAGGCGTGTCACTTTGCGCTCCAGTTCGCCCAGCAGGGAGTTGCCACCCTTCGACTGGAAGTTGAGGAAGCCCATGTTGTTCTCGTAGGTCTTCAGTTCGGCCTGACGTGCCTCATAGAGACGCACCAATTGGTCGCGTTCGCTCATCGGCTCTCGCGACTGCCGCGGTTCGCGCCGTCCCTCGCCGCGCGGTTCGCGCCGTCCCTCGCCGCCACGGCGCATCGGGAACTTCTCGAACGCTTGGTCGACGATGGCACGGTATTCGTCGTAGATGGCGTCTTTCTCCTTGTAGGGCACGTGTCCCACCTGTTGCCACTGGCTCATTAGATTGCGCACGAGTTCGGCGCCTTCCTCCGGGTCAGTCTCCTCGAGAGCGGCCTTGAGTTGTGCAATAATGTCACGCTTGAGACGCAGGTTCTCATGCTCGGCGCTATGAGTGCCCGACGCGTCTTTTTTGCGACGGTCGAAGAAGTGGTCGCATGCTGCAATGAAGCGTTTCCACACGGCATCGCTGTGCTTCTTGGCGACGGTGCCTATGGTCTTCCACTGCTTCTGGAGTTCGGTGAGGCGCTCGGCTGTCGCGCGCCATTCGGTGCTGTCTTGCAGGCTTTCGGCCTCCTCACAAAGGGCAATCTTGCGGGCGAGGTTGTCGGCAAGTTCATCCTTCATCTTCTTGAAGAAAGCGGCCTTTTGGGCGAAGAAGTCGTCGCAAGCCTTGCGGAAGCGAGCGAAGAGTTCGTTGTTCACCTTGCGGGAAGCGAAACCGAGTTTGCGCCAACGCTCCTGGAGGTCGATGATTATCTGCGTAGCCTGATCCCAAGCGGCGTAGGTGTTCAGCCCCTCGGTCGACACCTGCTCCACCTCCTCACAGAGGGCGGTCTTTGCCTCAGCGTTCTCGCGCTCGCGGCCCTTGCGCTCCTCAAAGAAGGCTTGATGCTTCTTGTTGATAACGGCGCTGGCGTTCTTGAAGCGTGCCCAGAGCGGCTCGCGTAGAGCCTTTGCCACGGGGCCGGTCTCGCGCCACTTGGTGTGGAGTTCTTGCAGTTTCTTGAAAGCAGCCACCACGTCAGGCTCATCGTCAAGAGCCTCGGCTTCGGCGCAGAGTTGCTGCTTAATCTCAAGATTCTTCTTGAAGTCATAGTCGCGCAACTCCTTGTTGATTTTGAGCAGATCGTAGAACTTCTCGACAGCGAGTTGGAACGACTTCCACACCTCCGTGGCCGCAGTGGCGGGCACTTCACCGATGGCCTTGAAGTCGGCTTGCAGTTGCTGCACGCGCTGGAACTGACGGTTGATGTTGTCAGGGTCGTCGGTAATGCTGTTGATCTCGTTGATTATGGCGCGCTTACGCTCGAGGTTAGCGGCTCGCTCGGCCTCTTGTGCGGCCAGCAGTGCGGCCCGTTTCTCCTTGATTTCGCCCAACAATTGCGCAACTTGTTCCTCTTCCGGGCAATGAGTAGGCTCATAGCCGTCGAGTGAATCCTCATGAGCGGCAGCAAATTCTTCGCGAGCCTTGGCGTCCTCCTCCTTAATAATAGAGTAGAAAGCGGCTTTGATGGCTGCGACTTCCTCACGGGACTCGGCAACGGGCTTTGCGGCGGCCTCTTGAAGGGCGGCGACAAGTTCCTGCTTTGAGAGTCCGGCAAAGTGCGGCTTTGCGGCCGGTTGAGGCTCGGCTGCGGGTTGCTCTTCGGCGGGTAGAGGCTCGGCTGCGGGTTGCTCTTCGGCGGGTAGAGGCTCGGCTGCGGGTTGGTTCTCCACAATGTTGGCTTCGGGCTCGCTCGCCTGTGGCACGGATGCGGGCTCGTTGTTCAAGGTTTGCTGCTGTTCAAACTGTGCGTTTGCTTCAGCAAGTTCACGCGGTTCCATAATCAAATAATTAGTCGTTAGTCGTTAGACATTAGTACATCAGTCAAACATGGATGTGGAACTGTTACGTCTCTCACATCAAGTGGCAAAAGTACAAACAATTTTTTAACTGCACAAAAAAAAACAATTTTTTTTAATTTTTTATTTTGTTTATCAATCGCATTGGTGAAGTCGCAAGTTGCCGACTCGGGGGAGAGTCTGGTGATTTTTATTTTAGTGGTCAAATTTTAGTTTAGATTGAGAATTAATTGTTACCTTTGCAAATAATTTGTGTAAACCTAAAAAAGATAACGAACAAAATGAAAGGTAAAATTCTGGTGGCCGGTGGAATGGGCTTCATCGGTTCGCATACGACGGTAGAACTGCAGAATGCAGGTTTTGAAGTTGTTATTGTAGACAACCTCTCTAACAGTAATATTGAGGTGCTGGACGGCATCGAGCGCATCACCGGAGTTCGTCCGGCGTTTGTCAAGGCCGACTGTACCGATATGGCGGCTATGCGTCGCCTCTTTGACGAGTACAAGGGTATCAACGGCATTATCGACTTTGCAGCCAGCAAGGCCGTCGGCGAGAGTATGCAGAAGCCCATCATGTACTACCGCAACAACCTGAACATTCTGTTGAACCTGCTGGAGTTGATGCCGGAGTATGGCGTGAAGGGCTTTGTGTTCTCGTCGTCATGCACCGTCTATGGCGAGCCGGACCACAATCCCATCACAGAGGATGCGCCCACAAAGAAAGCCACGTCGCCCTACGGCGCGACAAAGCAGGTGAGCGAGGATATCATCGCCGATGTCATCCGCAGTGGCAGTCCCATCAAGGCCATCCTGCTGCGCTACTTCAACCCGATTGGCGCCCACCCGAGTGCCGAGATTGGCGAACTGCCTAACGGTGTCCCCGCCAACTTGGTGCCTTATTTGACTCAGACTGCCATCGGAGTGCGCAAGGAACTGAGCATCTTCGGTAACGACTACGACACGCCCGATGGCACCTGCATCCGCGACTTCATCAACGTTGTTGACTTGGCTAAGGCTCATGTGGTGGCTCTGGAGCGTATGCTTGACAACAAGAGCGATGAGGCTCTTGAAGTGTTCAACATCGGCACGGGCGACGGAGTGAGCGTGCAGCAACTGCTCGACGCATTTGAGCGCTCGACGGGAGTGAAAGTGCCTCACAAGTATGTGGCACGCCGTCCGGGCGACATCGTCAAGATTTGGGCCGACCCCAAGAAGGCTAACGAGGTGCTCGGATGGAAGGCCGAGGCGACGCTCGACGACACAATGCTCAGCGCCTGGAAGTGGCAGCAGCGCTTGCGCGAGCGCGGCATTATGTAAACGAAGTACGAAGAATCAACACTTCGGTAAATTTTAGAGGTTAGCGTCAATTCACGTCTATGACAACGTCAATTCACGTTAAAAATAAATAATTGTCGAAAATAGACGTCGTTATAGACGAGAATAGACGAGGAACGATTTTTATATCACTTTTTTCTTTTTTTACCGAAGTATTGAAGTACAAAGTATGGAATTTAGTGTAAAATCGACTGCTGCGGGCACATCGGCCCGAGCCGGATTGATTACAACAGACCACGGGCAGATTGAGACACCAATCTTTATGCCCGTGGGTACTGTTGGTGCGGTGAAGGCTGTTCACATGAGTGAACTGCGCGACGATATCGGTGCGCAGATTATTCTGGGCAACACCTATCACCTGTATCTGCGTCCCGGCATGGACATCATGCGGCGTGCCGGCGGTTTACACCGATTCAACTCGTGGAGAGGCCCTATCCTCACCGATAGCGGAGGCTTTCAAGTCTTCTCTTTGGCCTCGCAGCGAAAACTCAGTGACGAGGGTGTGACATTCCGTAGCCACATTGACGGCTCGAAGCACTTGTTCACGCCGGAGCGTGTCGTTGACATCCAGCGCGTGATTGGCAGCGACATTATGATGGCGCTGGATGAGTGTACGCCCGGAACGGCTGACCGCTCGTATGCCCGCCGTTCGCTGTCGCTCACCGAGCGTTGGCTGCGTCGCGGTTGGGAGCACTTCAACACGACAGAGCCGCTCTATGGTCATCGCCAGGCGTTCTTCCCGATTGTGCAGGGCTGTGTCTATAAGGACTTGCGTGAGGAAAGCGCGCGCATGGTGGCCGACCTTGGCGCCGAGGGTAACGCAATCGGCGGCCTGGCGGTGGGGGAGCCCACTGAGGTGATGTATGAGATGATAGAGGTAGTGAACGACATCTTGCCGCAAGACAAGCCTCGCTACCTGATGGGTGTTGGCAAACCTGAAAATATCCTTGAGGCGATTGACCGCGGTGTGGATATGATGGACTGTGTGATGCCCACGCGCAACGGAAGGAACGCGATGCTATTCACCCGTCACGGCGTGATGAATATGCGCAACCGCAAGTGGGCCGACGACTTCTCGCCGCTGCAAGAGGACGGCCCCAGCGTTGTGGATCGCGTTTATAGTAAGGCCTATCTGCGTCACCTTTTTATCGCTCAAGAACTGCTAGCGATGCAGATCGCAAGCATCCATAATCTTGCATTCTACCTCTGGCTGTTGAAAGAGGCGCGCCGCCACATTATCGCTGGTGATTTCAACGTGTGGAAGGCGCAGATGGTGATTGATGTTCAACGTAGGCTGTAATGAAGATAGTAAAGCGACTGCCGAGCAAGATAACTTCTGTGTTGCGGCTCAAGAAGTTCGACCAGTATATCATCAAGAATTTCTTGGGCACGTACGCTTTTGCTATATTGTTGCTGATGGTGATTGTTATCATCTTTGACGCCAACGAGAAACTGGACGCAGTGCTCACGGCGCCATTATATGACACGGTTTTTAAGTATTTTCTTAATTTCCTGCCGTTTATCATCAGCCAGTTCAGTCCGCTTTTCACATTTATCGCAGTTATATTCTTCACATCGCGCTTGGCCGACCGCAGCGAAATTATAGCGATATTGTCAAGTGGCATCACCTTCAGGCGGCTCACTGTGCCTTACCTGGCCTGTGCCGCGCTGATTGCCGCTTTGTCATACGTTCTCTCGGCCTACGTGATTCCTCCGGCCAACATTGAGCGCCTTGAGTATCAAAACAAGTGGGTTAATGACCATAGTGTGACCGCCGGCAACAATATCCAATTGCAGGTGCGTCCCGGTGTGATTGCCTACATCACGCGCTACGACAACGTTAGCCGCAACGGTTACCGCATGTCGCTCGACGAGTTTGACGGCAACACGCTTGTCTCGCGCCTTACGGCTGAAAACATCCGCTACGATACGCTCGGGCGTTGGCATCTGAAGCATTATACTATCCGCGACTTTAGCGGCGTGCAGGAGAAACTCACCACGGGCAATAGCATTGACACGCTACTCAACATCGACCCGCGGGATTTCTTGATTTCAGCTCATGACGAGGAGACGATGACGACACCGCAATTGCGAGACTACATCAAGCGTCAGAAGGCTCGCGGAGTGGCCAATATCCAGAATTTCGAGATTGAGTATGAGCGGCGTTTCGCCATGACGGCAGCCGCTTTTATCCTCACCATAATCGGTCTGTCGCTCTCGTCGCGCAAAGTGCGTGGCGGCATGGGCATGAACATTGGTATCGGCCTGTTGCTCAGTTTCAGTTATATTCTGTTTATGACCGTCACCAGTTCGTTTGCCGTCAGCGGTCTCACACCGGCATGGGTTGCGATGTGGATACCCAATGTGATTTATACCTTCATCGCGATTGTGCTCTATCGTCGCGCCTCGCGGTGAGTTCCCTCCCTCACGCGAACGGCCGGGTCAAGGCCAGACCCTACAGGTGTGGGAAACAATTAAAATGCGATAACTCATCAACTCTTCGGTAAAAAATGAAAAAAGTGCTATAAAAAATTGCTCCTTGTCTATTTTCGACAATGATTAGTTTAGACGAGAATAGACGTTGTCATAGACGAGAATAGACGCTAACCTCTATAATTTACCGAAGTGTTGTCATATAACACTTATTATATGGAAAAGACTGAATTGTTGATAGCCGAAAAGTTGCTGAAAATCGGCGCATTCAAGTTGCAGCCCGATAGCCCCTTTGTGTGGGGCGGCGGTTGGAGCAGCCCTATCTATAGCGACAACCGCCAGGCGTTGTCTCATCCTGACGTGCGTGCCGCCATCAAGATAGAGTTGGCTCGCGCCGTGATGACTTATGGCGACGTTGACGTGGTGGCCGGTGTGGCGACCGGCGCCATCGCTATGGGAGCGATTGTCGCCGATGTGCTGGGAGTGCCATACGTGTACGTCCGTGAGACGCCCAAGGATCACGGCCTCGAAAACCGCATTGAGGGCAACATCTTGCCGGGGCAGCGTGTGGTTATCATTGAGGACTTGCTCATCACGGGCAAAGCGTGCTTGAGCGCGGCCCAGGCTGTGGAGGAAGCCGGAGGCATCGTCACCGGTGTGGTGGCGTTGTTTAACTATGAGTTCCCGGTGGCGGCGCGCGCCTTGCGCAAGACCAAGTTGCCGGTGACCTGTGTGACCAACTATAGCGCGATGATTCAAACCGCGCTCGATGCCGGTGTTATTCAACCGGAGGACGTGAAGTCGCTCAAGCAGTGGCATGACGACCCCGAGGGGTGGACTCCCGGCGAGATTGAATTGGACTGACCCCCACAAAATTATCTCACGTAATGAAGTAGATAAAACAATGGTTGATTGGCTTGTAGGGGCAGAATTTATTCTGCCCGTCTGCCGCAAGTGGGCAGAATAAATTCTGCCCCTACAAGCCACTGAAACTATTATCAGTGAGTATCAATCATTTTTACAATATAAACTTGAGTCACGTAAAATTCGTGAAACTTCACGTATAATCCGTGAAATATAGAGATTTAGACAAAAGAACAAAATTATTTTGCCCTCCGCCCATTCGTTTTTATGTTTCTTATGTTCTTATGTCTAAAAAAATCAGAAATTTTCGGAAATAAATTTATACGATTCTTAGATGGAAAGTTACAAGAGTGAGAAACAAACAATTAACGCGCCGGTGGGCGCGATTTATTATAGTCTGACGCATCTTTCGACACTGATTGAGCGTTTGGGCGACAAGATGGCCGACCTGCCCGAGAACGTGCGCTCACAATTACAACAGGTGACGATAACTGACGAGGGGATCGCCATCAATAGTCCGATGGGCGCTGTGCAATTAGTGCCCGACAAAGAAAATTGTGTGGAAAACAGCCGCGTGGCATATGTCGCGGCTCAGTCGCCTGTGAAGTTTTCGCTGCAAGTGGACTTGCGGCCGGTTGACGAGAATGTCACTGAGGCAGAGGCTCAGCTGAACGTTGATTTGCCATTTTTTCTGCGCGGCATGGTGGAACGACCCTTGCGCGACGGCGCGGCCAAGATGGGCCAGGTGCTCGCCGGGTTGCCATATACGCCCTCAGAGCGTCGCGTTGATGGAAGCGATATAGTCTAACAACTCGTCGCGGCCGCGGCCGTCCTCGCTGCTGGTCAAGAAGATTGGCGGCAGTTCGGCCCACGTCTCGGTTAACTGTTGCTTATAGGCCTCCACGGCGGCTTTGCCGGCGTTGGGACCCATTTTGTCGAGTTTGGTGAACACGATGGCGAAGGGAACCTCGTTCTCTCCAAGCCATTGCATGAAGTCAAGGTCGATTTGCTGCGGCTTGTGACGGCTGTCGATGAGCACAAAGAGGCACACCATCTGCTCGCGGCTCATGATGTAGCCGCGAATCATGCGTGACAACTCCTCGCGGCTCTCCTTGCCGCGGCGGGCGTATCCATAACCGGGCAGGTCAACGATATACCACTCGTCGTTGATGACGAAGTGGTTGATGAGCAGCGTCTTGCCGGGGGTTGATGAGGTCTTGGCCAACCCTTTGCGGCCGGTGAGCATATTGATGAGCGATGACTTGCCCACGTTGCTGCGCCCGATGAAGGCATACTCGGGCAAATCGCCGTCGGGGCACCGCCGCGGGTCGCTATTGCTGATAACAAACTTTGCGCTCTTGATTTCCATAGGAAAGTTGAATGTTTAGAGGTTGAGCGTTGAGAGGTTGAGCCATTTGCTATCGCAAATGGGAAGAAATGTAGAGCCTCGTCCTTTGCGAGGCTCTACATTATCACCGAGCGTGATAGCGCGAGGCTAAACCTCTAAACGCTCAACGCTAAACCTTAATGAATTAAAGGTTCGGGTTGACCTTGCTCCACTCGCTGATGGGCGGCACGATGCCCAGGGTGACGAGTTCGTCACGCATCTTGCACAGGTGCTCGTAACTGGCGTCAAGTTTGGCGTTCTCCTCGGGCGTGCCCTGCGGGATGTTGTAGTGGGCGCCGTCCTTGTCGAGGGTGGTGTCCATGGCCATCATGATGTGGTCATATTTGCCGCTGTGGACGTAGGTGCCCACGGGATAGCGGAAACTCTCACCGCCCATGGCCGAGCGAATCATCTCCACCGAGAGATAAGCCGGGCTCTGGAACGAACTGCGGCCGCGCAACTTAATGATGGCGGCACCGCCCTGGGTGACGGCAACCTTCATGTCTTCCCACTCCTGCTCCGGGAACTCCGGAGTGCCGATGAGGTCGGTGAGGGGCTTGCCGGCAATCTTCACCCGCGAGCCAAAGACGGCCATCTGCTCGCCGTGGCCACCGTATGTGGCGCAACCGGTCACCTGGCTCTGCATCACGTTGAACTTCTTGGCCAGCGCGCTCTGCAGGCGGGTGCTGTCAAGGCCGGCGAGCGTAGTCACCTGGCCGGGCTTCAGGCCGCTATAAAGCAGGGTCACCAGACCGGTGAGGTCGGCCGGGTTGAAGATGATGACGACGTGCTTCACATCGGGGCAGTATTGCTTGATGTTCTTGCCCAGGCCCTCGGCGATCTCGCAGTTGCCCTTGAGCAGGTCCTCGCGCGTCATGCCCTCCTTGCGGGGAGCACCGCCGCTGCTGATGATGTACTTGGCACCGGTAAAGGCCACCTCGGGATCGGTGGTGGCGACAATCTTCACATCGCCGAAGCCGCTCTGACGCATCTCCTCGGCCACGCCTTCGGGCGAGAACACGTCATAAAGGCAAATCTCACTTGTGAGCCCCATCATCAGGGCGGTCTGCACCATGTTCGAGCCGATCATGCCGGCGGCGCCGACAATCGTCAACTTGTCATTTGTCAAAAAAGCCATAGTTTTTGTTTGTTGATAATTATAGGGTTTGTTTCGATACCGCAAAATTACTAAAATAAACTCAAACCACAAAATCCCCCGCCATTTATTTTCCTCTCCACAATCCCCCAGAAAATAATATCACGTATAATCCGTGAAACTTCACGTAAAATCCGTAAAATATTATTTTGCGAATTTAACGATAACAATACTTCGGTAAAAAAATGAAGAAGTGCTATAAATAATTGTTTCGCGTCTATTTTCGTCTATAACAACGTCTATTATCGTCAATTGTATATATTATTATGCAGATTTTAATCTCTCGTAAATTTACGTAAATTAT
>JAFTDD010000025.1 GCA_017454355.1 Muribaculaceae bacterium | reverse complement strand
GTCCGGAGCGAAGTATTGCTCCAACTCATCGGCCGTGATGCCGCAAATGCCCTCGTAGGCGGCGTCCATCGTGATGTTGCTGATGTTGTTGATTGAGGAGAAGATGCTCATCTGCGAGAACTTGGTGATGCCCGTGATGAATACAAAGCGCAAGTGCTCGTACATCGACTTCACCGGTCCGTAGAACGTGTTGAACAGCGAGCGCATAGCGATTTGCTTCTCCTCGCTATCGATGACGTTAAGCACGGGCGAGTCGTACTCGTCGAAGATGAGTACGACTTTTTGACCGGTTGCTTGATGCGCTTTGAGAACAATATTCTGCAGGCGTCCGCCCAGAGAATCAATCGGATCGCAGATGTGCCACTGCTCTTCATATTGCCTAAGCATGCCATCAATTAGCGTCTTCACTTCGTTGATGTTGTCGCTCTTGCAGCGTGACATATCAAAGTTCAGCACCGGATAAACCGTCCAATCCTTCTCGAGGCTGTCGATGGCAAGCCCCTTAAAGAGGTCGCGATGCCCGAGGAAATAGTGCTTCAACGTGTTGCACAGCAACGTCTTGCCGAAGCGCCGCGGACGACTCAAAAATACCGTCCGTCCGCCACCATTGGCCATACGGTAGACATACGCCGTCTTGTCGACATATATCAAACCTCGGCTGCGGAAATCCTCAAAATCCTGAATTCCGACGGGATATAGGCGTCTCTGTTCCATAATTCAAATCGTTTCTCACCGCAAAGTTACGTAGTTTTTCCGACAAATGAGCCAAAGAATAAAAAGTTTCACGAAAATTCACTAAAATTCGTGAAAGCCTTAAAAACGGATTATCTCATAATCCTAAATTCCCCAACTCGATATTCCCCTCTCGAAAATTATCGAAAATTCCCGAAAAACATTATATCTCGTAAATATTCGTAAATCCACGTAAATTTAGTATTGACAATAAAACACAGAAAATAAAATATTTACGATAATTTACGTAAATTTACGAGAGGTTTATTGTCGGAAATTTTCGTGAGTATATTCAGCGTTGCGGATTATAGGATAATAGTCGTTAGATGGTGATGGTCTCCAAGTCGTCGGGCACGTGGATGGTGCCGCTAAAGCGGGTTGCAGCCTCGGCACTGTAGTTCTCGCGACGCGTGGCAAGCGTGACATCCTCGGTGTGATAGAGCACCAAGTGCTTGACGCCCAGCCTGGCGGCGGTCATGGCGGCGTCGAGTGCCGTGCTGTGGTTCTTCTCGTAGGGACGGAAACGGTCACGGTCGCGGTAGAGGCAGAATGCCTCGCTCAGCAGCCAGTCGGCGTCCTTCACCCATTCGTGTGAAGCCTCGGTCAATGGCTCGTCGCCGGGCACTGCGACTCGCTTCCCGTCGGGCAGCAGCGCCGTGAAGCCAAACTGTGGCGTGGTGGATACGGGCGATGTGGAGTCGAATGCCGTCAACTCAATCTCTCCCGCAGTGACCGTCTCACCATGCGCCAATGTTTTGAAAATAACATCGTTATCGAAGTGTGACGTTATCTTGTCGCTCATCGTCATCATGCACATCGCGCGCAGGTTGGTAATCACCGTCTCGTTGCCCATCACGGTGAGTGTACCGTTGTATTTGCCATTGTGCATCATCGGCACAATGCGTCTGATTACCCAGATTATCCCCAGAATATGGTCTGTGTGGCTATGCGTGACAAAGACGTGGTGGATGTCCTCGACGCGCACCCCGGCACGGCGCAGTTGGGTGAGCACACCATTGCCGCCGCCGCCGTCCACCAGCAGCGACGTGCCGCCGGCGCGCAGCACAAAACACGTGTTATAGCATCGGCTGCACATCGCGTTGCCCGTGCCCAATATTTTCAACTCACCGTTCATGATTATTCGTATGCTTGACCTTATGCCCATTCTTTTGAAGGGGTGGGGGAGGACAATTTACTTGACAAAGTGGATGGTGGCCGGGACGGTGACGTGCCAGCGGCCACCGCTGCAGGCAGCCTCGCCAGGCACATCGGTGACGATGGCTGTGGCGCCGCCGCTCACCTGGATGTCGGCTCCGGTACACGCGCCGGCAAGGTTCAACGTGGGCATCATCAGCGCCATGGCGTGAACACCGCGGTCATCAATCACCGTGAACGTGCCGCGCTGCGGGTCTCCGTCGATGGTGGTCAGGCAGAAGATGCTGTTGCCGGGCATCATCGCCTCGGTGGCACGGGTGAACACACCATGCTCGTCGGCACGCGATAGGTAAAGCGTGCGCGGCGAGGTGTCTTGTCCACCATCGGTCTCGCCTGCTTGTAAGACCCGGCCTTGGCCTGGCCGCTCGGTGACCGGTGCGTCGCTCTCTTGTCCTTCACCTTGTTGGCCTTGGTCTGGCCGATTTGTCGTGAGGGGAGTGCTCTTCGCGTTTTGCTTCAAGGCATTTATCTCGCGCGCTAATTCGCTATTAATCGTCTGTTGTCGCCATGCCACCCACAGCGCCACGGCCAATGCCGCCACCGCTATCACAAATGCAATCGTCGCCATTTCTTAGACTTTAGACCTTAGACTAACCAAGATGTATTAAAAGAGTTCAGTGCAAAACGGCGTTGCCGTTTTGATTATCTCAAACTTGACTATTAGTTTTTGTGTCGCAAAATTAACAATAAAACTAATGTGTTTTCTCACGCCTTGTAGCCCAGGCGGGGGAGGAGCGAGAGGCGGATAATGCCGGCCACGGGGTAGAAGAATGGAACGTCCTCCACTGCATCCGTTGGCTCGTAGCGTCCGGTGAGCCACGCGTTGATGCCGGCGGTGAGGTAGGCGTCAACATCGGCTGTGGGAATGTCGTCGAGCAGGCGCAGGGCAGCCGCGTCAATGCCTAACTCATCGCGCCACGTCTTATCTATCAGGTTGATGAAGAAGCGGTTGAACTCTTCTACAGCGCTGACGATTGCCGTGCGGCTGGCAGGCTGCAGCAGCGAGTCGAGCGACAGCGGCGACGGCAGGTCGGCCATCGGGTGGCTGTACTTGATGGCTGCCATGGCGCGTGGCGAGAACTCTTGGGCGGCCTCGCCGCCGGCAAGCAGTTGCTCGGTGAGGCGAATGCCGCCGCGGCACGTAATCTGCTTGGGAGCGTCAGCCTCGATGCGCACGGCAAACGGACTGCCGAACTTGCGGTTATAGACCCGCTCAAAAATCTCGCGTGTGAGGTCTGTCACAAGCGCGTCGCCGCCCACAATGGCCAATATCTTGCTGCCTGTGCCCGAGAAATAAACCTCGCGAGGCATCACCATGTCTCGCTGCCTCATCGATGTGGCAACGTAGTAGATGATTGCCGAGTAGAAGTAGGCAAACACGAGTTTGCGGTTCGAGTCGGCGCGCAGCAGGCAATTGTAACTGTAGCGGTTGCGGTCCACCTCGCGCAGGCCACGCAGTTGCTCAACGTTCTCGATAGAGAACAGGAAGGCGTTCACGTCCTCACTGTGTCCGCGGCGCATCACGTCGCGCAGGATTGAACTCAGGTAGGTGATTTGGCCGGTGCGGTCGCCGGTGGCCAACTGGTCAAAGTAGGCACCATAGTGTTTGAGCAACGGGTTGTGCTCGGCGTCGGGCCGGTCGAAGGCGTCGCCGAAAATAGCGTTGCCGGCAAAGCGGAACGACGACACGGCCACGGCGTGGCTATGCAGGCCGTCGGCTGTGGGCTGGTAGATGACCACGTCGGTGGTGCCGCCGCCGATGTCGATGCCCACCGAACTGCCGGCGGCCGCCGCGGCGCCGCGGTAGTAGAACGTCGGTGCCACGCTCTCCGGGAAGCAGTGCAGCCCGGTGGCGGTGTCCGGCCCGAGGTAGGTGCGGTATAGTTCCTCCCATGCCTGCTGCAGGCGGCGGCGGTCGCTGCCACCCATGCTCACGGGGAAGAAATACGTCACCACGGTGCGGCGCGGGTCGGCCTGCTCGAGCAGCACTCGGGCGCGCACGAGCAGCACCATCTCGCGCAGGAACTCGCGTGCCGGCGCGCTGTCGCCCAGCCACTTGAGGCCGGTGGCCACATCGTAGCCGCCAAAGTATTGCCGCTCATAGAGGAATGGCACGCTCACGTCGTGGAATAACTTGGTCTGGCCGTCGTTCACCGCTGGACGCAGCAACGCCGTGCGCAGCGGGAAGCCGTACACGTCGTCGATGCTCGGCGGCAAGAACTCGATGCGCTGCACCTGATCGGCCAGATCCAGACCGCCAGTCTTTAGCAGCGAGCCAACAAGCGTGGCGCCGCCACCGGCCTCAAAAGTCAGCGGCCGCGATGTGGTGCCACGCTCGGCCCACTCGACGTGGGTGTTGGTCGTGCCGAAGTCCACTGCAAACAACAGTTGCTTGCTGCCGGCTCTGGCCTCCGTCCAGCGCGGCACGATTACGCCCGTGGCGACTGTCCGGCCTGCGTGCACCGTCAACTCGGCGCGGTCCCATGTGCCGGCCACGTCGTGATAGGTGGTGGTGAACGTCTCGGTGGCAGTGCGGCGCTTGCTGCTCACTCGCGGCGCAATGCCGTCGGCGTCACGGCGCAGCGCCAGCGTGGCGCGGCTTCCCGCGGGTAACATCGTGAACAGTTGCACCGTGTAGTCGTCTTGCTCGCCGGTGCGAACCATCGGGAACACGCTCAGGTCTATGGCCACATCCATGATGCGTCCCGTGCCACGCTGCTCGTCAAAGGTCCAATGCTCGCCTTCGGCCGCTCCCACCGCCATGTAGCGTCGCCGCATCTCAATGTGGCCTTTCTTGACCGGCACGCGCAGGGTGACCGTGGCGGTGCCGTCGGCCTCGGTGTCGATTGTCAGCGCCGGCTTGCCGCCCACAGTGGCGGTGAGGTCGGCCACGGTGAAGTAGTCAAAATAGGATGGAGCGACCGGCAGCAGGTAACTCATGCCGTCCACACTGTGCCTGCAGCCGGCGGTGGCGTCCACAAAGTGGTTGCTGTCGATCGGCGCCGGCACGCGCAACAGCGTGGGCTGCAGCAGGTCGATGGTGGTGAGGAAAGGATACTGCACGGCAGTGTCAGGCAGCAGGCGCTCTTCCAATGGCTTGCCGCCGGTGAGCACTTGGGTGGCGCTGTCCCACTCGCGGTCGAGATAACGCCATGTGTCGCCCTCGGCGCGGTGTCCCGTCACCAACACCAGCGGCAGGGCCGAGCCGGCAGGCTGCGCCACTGTGGGCGCAATCACAAAGTCGCTTGAGGCCGCCAGGGCACGAATGTCCATGCGGCGGCGACTGTAGAACTTCGCTCCAAGCACGCCCACCTCCATGCCAAAGGGAGCCGCGTCAAACGTCGCCTCGAGTCTTGCCCGCCACTCGGCGGCTCGCGACGGGTCGAGAGCCGCGGGGTTGGGGATAGCCTCAACGATGCGGCGGTAAACATCGGGTCGCTCGCGCTGCAGCAGCGGCAGGCACGCCATAGCGTAGGCATACACCGGTTGGCACAACTGCCGCAGGTCGGGATAAGCGTTGAGCAGCAAGAAAAAGTAATAGACAAAGTCGGCATCGCGCTCGTGCAGGTGTCGCACCGTTGAGAACAACGGCACACCCTGCTCCACCATCACGTTGTCGAACTGCGGTACGGCCGGCGCGGCCATGAAAATGCTGGCCGGCGACGTGCCGCCCACCACGCGACCGTCCACCATAAGGATGTACCATCGGGTGAGGCGGTCGAAGTTATATGCCGTGTCGGCGCGCAGAAACAGGTCGAGTGTCTCGCCGTAGAGGCGGTGCGCATCGCTGGCGCGCAGCGCGGCGAGTTGTTCGTCGCGGTTCCAGCACACGATGCGCAGGCGCTCGCGGTGGTTCTCGTAGTCAAACATCAACTGGGCAACATCGAGGGCGTTGCTCACCAGCCGCGCGTTCATGCGTGGCGCACGCAGGCCCGGCGCCTGGGCAACGCTCTTAAACGCGCCGCGCACCAGGTCAATCTGGGCAAACGGGCTCGGAATGGCCGTACGCGGATTCTCGGCAAGACCGCCGTCAGGGTCCTGAATGCGGTCAATCTCGTCGTCGCTGTAGGGGTCCACGGCAATCCAGTCCTCACCGGCCACGCGTTGCGTCTTGTTGTTATATGATAGAGTTTCCATTAGAGAATTTCGTTTGTGACTGCAAAGTTACTGTTTTTTTGAACACGAATTACCATTAATTACTCATTAATTGCCGGAATTACTGTAAACTCACACAAAAAAATATCCGCAAGTGGGGCTGTCACTCCACTCGCGGATAATTTTATGGTTTTGCCGCTTGAGATGGTATCGGAACGCTACCGCGGCGATGTTCACTTGAGAAACAATGGTATTGGCAGCCACGATATTCGCCTACTCGCGGACATGAAAACTGATTTCTGAAGTGGAGGTGTGATTTTTCTGTCGCCCTGAACCGGGCTAAATCATTCAAACGATTACTGGCCTTACATTTCTTTTTCTCCTCCCTCCTTTTTTTACTAAATCCTAATTATTTTTTGCCGAATTTGATATTTTTGCGGCATTGCGGCAATATAAAATGCATTATATTTTGCCGAATTTGATATTTTTTGTATCTTTGCGGCAGAATATAATGTAAAAACTATTGGCAATATGAGTGTAATTATTGGCAGAAAAACCGAAATAGCCGAGTTGGAGAGGCTGTACCGAAGCGACCGCGCTGAATTTGTGGCCGTGTATGGCCGTCGACGCGTTGGCAAGACGTTTCTTATCAAACAACTATTTAAGGGACGTATTACCTTTCAGCACACCGGAGTATCGCCCGTCGATCAGGATGGCGATAAGAACAGAATGAAAACCCAACTTGAGAGTTTCTATTTCTCAATGCTTAACCACGGTCTCGAAGGATTCAAAAAACCGAAGTCGTGGTTAGAGGCTTTTTATCAGTTGGAGCAGTTGCTCGACATCCTTGACGACGGGTCGCGCCAGATTGTGTTCCTTGATGAGTTGCCGTGGATGGACACACCTCGTTCGGGGTTCCTGTCGGCTTTTGAGAACTTCTGGAATGGATGGTGCTCCGGACGCGACAATATAATGCTTGTTGTCTGCGGCAGCGCAACCTCGTGGATATTGGGGAACCTATCGCGCAACCGCGGTGGGTTATACGGTCGGTTGACCGATGAGATCAAACTCATGCCGTTCACGCTGAAAGAATGTGAAGAGTATTTCGAGGCCGAGGGTATATCCCTATCGCGCTATGATATTGTTCAGAGCCAAATGGTTTTCGGTGGGATTCCATATTACCTCAGTTTTTTCAAGAAAGGCGAAAGTTTTGAACAAAATACAAATCGCATCCTTTTCGGGTTCAATCCAAAACTGAAGGATGAGTTTAACCGCTTGTTTAACGCCATCTTTGGCAACCATGAAGACTGCAAAAAGATAATCCGCCTGCTTGTCACTCGCCATTGTGGCTTCACGCGCGAGGAAATATCCAAGGCAACCGGGTTGCCGCTTGGCGGTGGACTATCCGCTACGCTGGCAGCATTGAGCGAGAGCGACTTTATTATGAGATATGTCCCTTATGGTCAGCCGGATAAAGTTGAGCACTATAAACTTATTGACAATTTCTGCCTCTTCTGGCTCAAGTATGTTGAGCCGCACCGTAGTGATGCTGAATTTATGACCGACAACATTACCACCGATGTGATGCACTCCTGGAAAGGCGTGGCTTTTGAGGAAGTGTGTTGGCAACATGGCACCCAAATCAAGCGAGCGCTGGAAATAGGAGGTGTCAAGTCGTCTATGTCGGCTTGGAGAGTCAAAGGAGATGATGAAAATGACGGGGCTCAGATCGATTTACTCATCAAGCGGGCAGATAATGTGGTGAACTTGTGCGAAATGAAGTTTACCGCCGGTGAATACATTGTCAGCAAAGAGGAAGAGAGTAAGTTGAGACACCGGATTGATATGTTGAGTAAAACGTTGTCGCGCAGGCAGACCATTCATTTGACGATGATTACCACGTATGGCGTATCATACGGCAAGCATAGCGGCATAGTCCAAAAGCAGGTAGTGCTTGACGACCTGTTCAACTGATTACGCAAGATTATATTTTATCACGAAAATTCCCGAAAATAAACCTCTCGTAAATTCAGGGGTTGCGCTTGATTTGCTCGATGACGTCACTGATGCGGTGCAGTTCGCGCGGGATGTCGATGCGCTGTGGGCAATGGGGCGAGCACTGGCCGCAGCCGATGCATTTGTCGGCCTGTCGCATGCGCGGCACCGCGCGGTCCACACCGATGAGGAAGTCGCGGCGCGCGCGACGATAGTTGTCCGATATGGAAGCCTTTGCATCTCCATGTAGGGCCTGGCCTTGGCCTGGCCGCTCGGCCACGTCAGGTACTGCACCCTCGCTCAGGCACTTGTTATAGTGGATAAAGATGGCGGGGATGTCGATGCCGTAGGGGCATGGCATACAGTACTTGCAGTCGTTGCAAGGCACCGTGTGGTAACTCACCAAGTCGCTGCCCAACTTTTCCAGCATTGCCAATTCCTCGTCGGTGAGCGGCACCAGCGGACTATAGGTGGCCACGTTGTCGATGAGGTGCTCCATGAGCGTCATGCCGCTGAGCACCGTCAGTACGCGTGGGCGCGTGCCGGCGTAGCGGAATGCCCACGAGGCCACACTCGCCTCGGGGTCGAGGCTGAGCAGCCGCTTGGCTAGCGGCTCGGGAAGATGCGACAGGCGGCCGCCAAGCAGCGGCTCCATGATCACCGCCGGAATGTCGCGGCGGTCCAATTCGTCGTAGAGGTAGACGGCGTTGGTGTTGCGCGGATTAATTTCCTTGGCGTGCTTCCAGTCGAGGTAGTTGAGTTCAATCTGAACAAAGTCCCAGTGTACCTCGCCGCGGTCGTGCATCTGCAGCGCGCGGTCAAACACGGCTATATCGCCGTGGTAACTGAAGCCCAGGTTGCGGATGGTGCCTTTCTGCTTCTGCTCAATCAGGTAGTTGAGGATGCCGTTATCGATATAGCGGGCCTCAAACTCGGCCATGCCATCCTTGCCCATACCGATGCCGTGCAGCAGCATATAGTCGATATAGTCCACTTGCAGTTCGCGCAGAGAGTTCCGGAACATCTCCACACCGGCCTCATGGCTCCACGTCTCGGGGCTGAAATTCGATAACTTGGTGGCGATAAGGTATTTGTCGCGCGGGTGCCGGCTCAAGGCGATGCCAGTGCAGTGCTCACTGCGCCCGCGGCAATAGGCCGGCGACGTGTCGAAGTAGTTCACGCCATGCTCAATGGCGTAGTCCACCTGGCGGTTGACCATTTCCTGGTCGATTTCGGCCTCACCGTCCTCGCGCGCGCTACCCTGTGAGTCAACCGTTGGCAGGCGCATCATACCGTAGCCCAAAATCGACACGCGGTCGCCGTTATTGGGGTTCACGCGCATCGTCATCTCGCCGGGCTGCTTGCCCGCCGGTTTATTGTCGTTGTCACAACCTGCCAGCGCGGCACCTGCCACCGTGGCAGTACCGACACCCAGGGTCTTCAAGAAATCACGTCGTTTCATTATCGGGTAGAGAGTAGAGAGTTGCTAAGTGCTATATGCTACATGCTATATGCTATATGCTATCGTGCCACACGCCACTCGGTGATGGTGCGGCGCGAGGGGTCGACAAGCACGCCCACTTTCACCTTTGGGCGCGGGTCGTCCCAGTAGGCGATGAGGTAATTCTTCTCGTCGATTTGCGCCAGAGCGTCGTCCACGGTACCGTTACCGTCGAGTTTCAACTCGAGCACATAGACTGTGGTCTTGGACTTCATCACCACGTCACAGCGGCCGGTGGCGTTCTTCACCTCGGTGTCCACCTTGATGCCCAGGCCGTCGAAGAGCACGCGCAGGATAGTCTCGTAGTCCTTCTCGGTTTTGTTGCTCAGGTCGTAGGGCAGC
>JAFTDD010000024.1 GCA_017454355.1 Muribaculaceae bacterium | reverse complement strand
GTGGCGTGTAGGGGCATAATTTATCCTGCCCGCCTGCCGCAAATGGGCAGAATAAATTCTGCCCCTACACTCAACCGCTTATTATCATCATGACTATCAAGCACTTTTACATCCGAAACTTGAAATTTTTATTAGATTTCCCACGCGTCAGCGTGGCCAATTGTTCGATTTACCTAAAATAATAAAGAAATCAAACACAACCCGCTTCAGCGGGTTGCACAAACCTCGCCAGAGGTTTTACAAAAACCCCAGGTTGGAGCCACAGGCGACTACCTGGGGCATGAGGCGAGATAATAGATGGCGCTACCTCGAAGAGGTTGCACCATCACGCGAGAGAGTGCAACCTCTTCGAGGTAGCAGACAAATATTCACCTCGTCAGCCCCAGGTAGCCACCTGGCGGTGTCAACCTGGGGTTTTTGTAAAACCCACTTTGTGGGTTTGTGTAACCCACTATCGTGGGTTTAGACGACTCAGTTTTTTAAAAATATTTTACTTTAGAAACTTGAGTTCATAGAATATTATCGCCAAATTTAATTTACGTGGATTTACGAAAATTTACGAGATATAATATTTTTTCGGGAATTTTCGAGAATTTTCGAGAGAGAAATATCGAGTTGCGGAATTAAGGAATATGAATTTCATGTTGATTGCCATTGGTCCATTTCACCGCAAAGATGTTACAGTTTGTTGAGGGATTTTGTCAATTCAAAAAAAATCTTTATCTTTGCGGCTTGAAATGGTTTAGGTTTATTAATTAAGAAGATAGAAAATGCGTCTTGACCGTCTTCAGGCCGCCGGCCTGACGGTTGTCGCCGGCACATTGTTGGCGCTGACGATGACCGGTTGTTTCAAGGATGAGCCGTTGAATGCCGAGTGCGACATCGAACGTGTGGCAATCACCGTCGATAATCCCGAGAAGTTCTTTTTCCAGATTACCGACACGGCTCGCAACATAAATTACGCCGATAGCATTATCACGATCGACGTGCGTGGCGCTGCCGACATCTCGGCGGTGGCACTGCGTTTTGTCACCACCGCCGGCGCCAGTGTCACCCCCGCCAGCGGCACGGTGCAGGACTTCACCGGCGGCCCGGTCACCTACACCGTCACCAGCCAGGACGGCAACTGGCGCCGCCGCTACTACATCTCGCTGCGCAACGTCTGGGTCACCGTCCAGGACACCATCAAATACGACTTCGAGCACTACGAACTCAATGCCGCCGGACAATATTACGTGTGGCACAACGAACTTGCAGACGGTACGCTTGGCAACGATTGGGCTTCCGGCAACGGAGGTTATAACATGGCCAAGGGTAAAGACGCTCCCGAGAACTATCCCTCTGTGCCCGACCCCAACGGCTATGAGGGCGCTTGTGTGAGGTTGACAACACGCGACACCGGCCCGTTAGGCATCACAATGCCCATCGCCGCCGGCAACCTTTATATCGGTGAGTTTGACGTCTCGGTTGCCTTGAAGAAGACATTGCAGGCAACGCTGTTCGGCAAACCGTTCACGGGTCGCCCCGTCAAGTACACCGGCTATTATAAGTATAAGGCCGGCCCGAAATTCACGGTGAAGCCCAAGAAAGTCGTTGACCGCGTGGACATCGGCGACATCTACAGCGTGCTCTATCTGAACCACGACGCCGAGGGCAACCCGTTTGTGCTACACGGCGACGACGTGCTCTCCAGCCCGCAAATTGTGGCCATCGCGCGCGTCAAAGACCTGCACGAGACAAGCGAGTGGACCTACTTTGAGGTCGAATATGAGTACTCCAAAGAGATTGACGAGGCGCTGCTGGCCGAGCGTGGCTACAACCTCACCGTCGTCTTCTCCAGTAGCCGCGACGGCGCCAGTTTTGAGGGCGCCGTGGGCAGCGAACTGATGGTGGACAAAGTGCGCGTCATTACCGCCCACGAGGAGTAAAGGCCTCCCCCCGCCCCTCCTAAAGGAGGGGGGGCCGGCGGTTGAGAATGAGAGAATATAGATTGCTCGATTGCTCGATTGTTCGAACACTCGAATAAACGAATAAACGAGCAATCGAAAAAAGAAAAACGAAAATAGAAAAATTAAAACAGATGTTTAATTTTTTGAGACAAATATTCCGCCCCGCAACCAAACACCCCTCCTTTAGGAGGGGCTGGGGGAGGCTGTTGCTGCTGCTGCCGTTCACGGCGGCGGCGGGTGGCGGTTTCTTCAGCGGTTTCACCACCGAGGGACACATCGGCTACAATATCGGCGGGTCGGCCCCGCTCGGTATGCCGGCCACCATCCGCAGCCTCGACCGCTTCTCGCTGACGCCCAACATCAACTTCGGCGCGTCGGCCACCAAGCACTTCAGCGAACGCTGGGGCGTGAAGGTGGGTGTGCGGTTTGAGAACAAAGGTATGGACATCGACGCCGGCGTGAAGAACTACCACATGGAGATTACCAAGGGAGGCGAGTCGTTGGCGGGTGTGTTCACCGGCAACGTTGTCAGCCGTGCCGACCTGTGGATGTTCACCATCCCCGTGCAGGCCACGTTTGACGTGAGCAAAAAGGTGAGGCTGCGCGGCGGCCTGTTCGGCAGTTACCTCACCGGCCGCAAGTTCACCGGTTGGGCCTACGACGGCTACCTGCGCAAGGACGACCCCACGGGCGTGAAGGTGGAGTTGGGCAGTGGTCCCGACGAGCGCGGCGACTACGACTTCTCGCCCAACCTGCGCCACTGGCAGTGGGGCGCCGTGATTGGTGCCGACTGGTACTTCCATCGCCGCCTGGGCGTGTATGCCGAACTGGACTGGGGCTTCAGCGGCATCTTCGAGAGCGGCTTCCACACCGTCGAACAAACCCTCCGCCCCATCTACGGCTCCATCGGCCTCACCTATCGCCTCCACTAACCCCCCTCCCAAAAGTCTCCCGTGAATTTTTATCTCGTAAATTTTCGTAAATTTTCGTAAATCTTTTTATGATATATCGTGAATTGATTTATAAGATCAGGGGTTGTATTTTTGAGGTGTACAACACATTGGGCAAAGGTCTCTTGGAGTCCGCTTATGAGGCAGCTTTGTTTCATGAGTTAAAGTTATGTGGTCTTGATGTGAAGTCACAAGTGCAATTGCCTGTAATTTATAAAGATTTACACATTGATAATGCCTTTCGGATTGACTTGTTGGTCGAGAATGCCGTTATCATTGAGATAAAATCGGTTAAAGAACTTTCAGAAGCACATTTGAAGCAACTTTCAAATTATCTGCATCTATCTCATCTGACAATAGGTTTGCTGGTTAACTTTAATACCGATAATTTAGAAGATAATATCAAATCATCGGTTAATAGTTATAGGCAGTTCAATGAAGTGAAAAAAAATTAATTTACGTGAATTTACGAAAATTTACGAGAAACAAATTCACGGGAGAAAAAAGAAAATTTATTAATTGTTTTTATAAAGTTTTTTATTTTATGAAGAAGTTATTTACTTTTATTGCAGCGGCCACAGTAGCCCTCGCCACAATGGCGACGACCTACACCGGCACGCTGTCGGTCACCATCAATGGCGGTGACCCGACAACACAGGACGATGTCACCATCACCATTGACCAGAATGGCGACGCCTATGACCTGTCGCTGAGCAACCTCATCCTCGACGGCATGCCCGTGGGCTCAATCAACCTCGATGGCCTCACCGCCACTACAAGCGGCAAGGTGGCTATGCTTTACGCCTACGAGAACGTGCACATCGCCGAGGGCGACCTCGAGGGTCTTGAGGGCTCGTGGATGGGTCCGATGCTGGGTGCAGTGCCCATCCGCATGAGCGCGCGTATCTATGACAACAGCGTCCTCGCTGTGAATATCGATATCGATATGATGAACGCCATCGAACAAATCATCAACGTCAGTTTTGTGTCAAACAACTTCGACGTGTTCCAGATTCCCAACGGCGACTTTGAAGACTGGAAGGCTTCCAGCGGCGAGCCCGACCACTGGCACGGTTTCAAGAGTGCCAAGGGATCTTTAGCAAGCGCGGCAAAGGGTACGCTTGGCTCTGATACCGGCCGCAGCGGCAACTGCGCTGTCGCCACTTCCGGCACAGTCTTTGGAGTTGTCAATAATGGTACGTTCACCAACGGCCAACTGCAGGCCGGCAGCATGAGTGCCGCCAACACCGCTAACCACTCGGAGATGGACAAGACCTCGACCGCTACCGACAAGAACGGCGACCCGTACTACACCGCTCTCGCCGCCAAGCCCGACGCTCTCCAGTTGTGGTACAAGTTCACGCAGGGAACCGCGCAAACCACTTACAAGTACGCGTCTGTGAGTGCCATTACGTTCGACGGCTCTTACTATCAGGATCCTGAGGACAAGACCTATACTAACGTTGCCGCCAAGGCCAAGAAGACCGATATCACCACCACCACCACGTGGACCGAACTGAACATCCCGTTCGTCTATGAGAATGCCGATAATTCCGAGGCCATCCTCATCACCGTCTCTACCAACGCCACCCCGGGTAAGGGCAGCAGCGGTGACAAAATTTATGTTGACGACATGAAGTTGGTGTACAACCTGCCGTCGGTCACTGACATCACTAAGGACGGTGCTACCATCGCCGGTTTCGATGCCGAGACCAAGGATTATGTTTTTGAGATTGGCATCGACGAGGTACTCACCGCCAGCCAGTTTGCCGCCACCATCGAGGGTGCCGCAGCCGGTATTCTTGACATCCGTGTCAACGAGATTCCCGGTGGCCTGGGCTACGAGGTTGCCGTTTGCGCTATCTCGGGCGACCTGGCTCTGAACAAGTACACCCTCACCTACCTGCGTCCGACCACTACGCTGGCCGGTATCGTCGACGGTGATGCCGCCGACCGCGTGGTTGTCGGTGATGCCCTCGGCATCGCCATGATTGATGGAATGCCGCTGATGGGCAGCGACGGCATGAGCGTCTATGCCGCCGATGAGGCCGGCAACTGGGTGCGCCTGCAACTCACCGAGGCACAGGATGTGACCGACATGAGCAACCCGCTGACCGGTACGGTCATCGCCGCCGGCAAACTTGCCGGTTCGTTCAACGGCAACGCCCTTGACCCGGCTATCACTGTGACCGGCTTTGAGAAGACCGGTCTGGTTGAGGTCCCTGTCGAGATTAAGGACATCAACCTTGCCAACTCGTTTGACCTGCCGGTCGCCAATCAGGTTGTGAAACTGACGGGCGTGTACAGCGACGGCAAGTTGCGCGGCTATACCCAGAAGCCCCAGGGCCAAAGCATCGACCTCGACTTTGGCGACAGCGACGCCGCGAGCCGCGGCTTTGTCGAGGGTGCATACGTGAGCACCATCGCCGCCATCTCGATGCACGAGGCTTGGAGCGGTGCTCCTCGTCGCGCTAACTCGAGTTACGACTACGACTTCCAGAACCTCGTCGCCAAGGTGCTCACCGATGCTGAGGATGCCACCACCACCGGTGTGGAGGACATCACGACCGACGCCGAGGTGGTCAGCACCCGCTACTACAATGTGGAGGGCCGTCAGATTGCCGAGCCCGCCCAGGGCGTGACCATCGTCGTTACCACCCACAGCGACGGCACCGTCAAGGCCACCAAGGTCCTGAAGTAATTTGATACATTTCTCCCGTGAATTTTCGCGATTTTTCGTAAATATTTTTTGTTCACGGAAATTCACGAAAATTCACGGGAGATTAAAAAAAAAGGATATGAAGAAATTTTTACTTTTGATTGCCGCCGCGGCGATGTCGCTCGGCGCTTACGCCACCGACTATAAAGGCCTGCTTGGCGTGACTGTTTCGCCCATTTCGCCTGAAGAGGGCCAAACCCCTACAGTCTCCTATCAAGAGGCAAACGTGACCCTTGTCAGCGAGGGCGACAAGGCCAGCATCCAACTCAAGAACTTTATCCTCGACACAGACGAAACGACTTTGCCCGTCGGCAACATCAATGTTGATGACTGCGAAGTTGTTGAGCGCCATGGCTACAGCACAATCAGTTTCGACAATGCGATTCAACTTCAAGAGGGTGATGCCGATGCTCTTCCAGAGGGTATGGCGATGTGGTACGGCCCGTTCCTGGGTGATGTGCCCATCAACATGACGGCCTTCTATAAGGAGAACCTTATCAGCGTGAACATCACCATTTCGCTGGTTGATGCCGGTCTGAATATCAACGTGAACTTCGTTGGCGAGAACCCGGAGGCCGCGCCGCAGCCGCAGGGCAACAAGTTTGACGTCAACAGCGATGGCAAGGTTGACGTGGGCGACGTGAACGGCGTCCTCGACGAGATCCTCAACCCGACGACTCCTCCCGCCGCCGAGTAACCCCCGTGGGTCCTCAACCCTCACCCCTCCTGAAGGAGGGGGCTGGCGGTTGAGTTGTAGGGCCTGGCCTTGGCCTGGCCGCAATCGCCGAAGGCGATTACTAGAGTGAAAACCCCACCATGAGCGAGCGAAGCCGCGAATGGTGGGGTTTCCGGCTCTGCAATAGACCATGTTCCTCGGAGAGGAACTCCACCTGTCGTCATAGTGTTCCTCTTCGAGGAACTTATTAGCGGTATATCGCGATCGCCCCACCATTCATGGCTTCGCCAATCATGGTGGGGTTTCCACATTGGTCATCGCCTCCGGCGATTCCCTCGTCTGCTGTCCCATCCCCTTCCATTCTGCGTCTATCACGCTCCCGCGTGGAAAATAGCCCCGTCAGGGGCGTCAGCCCATAGGCGGGGGCGCCAGCCCCCGTAACACCGGGTCCATACCCCAAAAAATTAGCCCCGTCAGGGGCGACAGAAACACGCAAATCTGTCGCCCCGACGGGGCTAATTGCGTTGGTTGGCGCGCGCGAACACGGGGGTTGCGCTGCGCTCCACCCCCGCCTATGGGCTGTCACCCGCTCCGCGGGTTTCCCCCTCAAGCGGCAAGTCGTGAAACACAAGAACCGTCCCCGAGGCTCACACGCCGGCGAGGGTGAGCAGGCGGCGGAAGAGGCGCAACAGCGCCGGACCACGCTCTACGGCACTCGCGGCGGCCCACTCGACATTGGCAAACGTGCCGCGTAGCACCGCGTCGAGGTTGTGCAGGGCCATGTGAGTCAGGGCGAAGTGGCGTAACTGTTCGCTTGTGGCGGTGTCGTAGTCGATGCCGGCCACGTCGCGCAGATAGCCCGCGTCGGCTTTGGCGAGAACTGCCACCACGTGGACACGGCGCGCGCTGTTGCCGGCCTGGCTGAGAATGTTCTCGAGGGCGGTGACGGCGCGCTCGGCGTCATAGCGGGCGCTGTAGCGGTTGCCTTGGGCGGCAATCCAGCGGCGGTAGTCTTCGCCGGCACCGGCTGACACGACGGTGAGCAACGGGTCGATGACGAGAACGACGACGCGCACGTTGCGGTAAAATTCCATATCGGTGGCTTGTCGGGCGCTGTCGAAGTTTTCGCCGGCCACGTCCCACCAGTGGGTGTGCCACGGCACGGGTTGGCCGCGGCGGTCGACCATCACCTGTACGGCATGGGTGAGGCGTGTGGCATCGGTCTGGAAATCTTGCTTGGCGACAATCATGTTGTGGCGGACGTCGATTGATGTGTTGCGCGTGGCGTCGTGCTGTCGCATAGTGTCCGGATTGGCTGCCAGCAGCCGGTACAGTCCCTCATATATGAGCCAACTCTTTCCGGTTGACGGTCCGCCGACGAAGCCGATGTGGACATCGGTGCCGAAGGTGTTGACGGCCGTCTGTCCGGCGCGTGTGACGCTGCCGCAGCTGCGGCAGCGCCGCGGCAGGCGTGCCTTGCCGCCCATGAGCATGGTGGGGAGGCTCTCGCCGCGCAGCCGATGGCGGAAGATGCCGTACACGCCCGGGTGGAGCGGCACGGGGTGTGGCGTGCCGTCGGCGTGCAGCCAGTCGTGGTCGTCACTGCCGCAGTGCGGACATCGCAGGTGGACGCGGTAGGCCTTCATCATCACCCACTCGGCACCCATCAGGATGCTGTCAACAGCAATCACTAGGGCGGCGATGGCCAGGAACAGCGCGGCCGGGGCGAGGATAATGGCGAGCACCGCTTGCCAGTGGCCGGCCACCTCCTGGAGTGTCCATCCCGAGAGTACGTCGGTACACCACGTGGCGACGCGGTCGCCGTACTCCTCCACCTCGTCCTCATAGGCGGCGCAGATGCCTCCCAGCAGGATAATCGGACTGAGTTTGAGCAGCCACATGATATACTTGTTGATAATTCCCCTGACAGTTGACGAGAAGAGATAGAGCAGCAATGCCATGACCCACCCCCAGGCGAGCAGCGCTGCCGGGGCGAGGATGACCATGCTGGCGACCTTCATCACCCAACTGATGCCGGCCATGCCGTAGCCCACGAGTTGGAACAGGCCCATGGTGAGCAGGAAGGCGAGGATAATCAGGGCGGTGATGCCGGCCATCTTGACGTAGGGCTGGACGTTGAACATCCACAGTCGCGGCATCTTGCCGTAGGGCACGCGCGGTCCCCAGAAGTTGGCCATCAGTCCCCAGCGGCGGTCGGCAAAGCGGATTAGCCACCACGTGAGCAGCAGGAAGAGCAGGATGCCGAAGAGCAGCAGGCCTCCCCCCACCCCTCCTAAAGGAGGGGGGCTTGCTGTTGAGGCACCGTCTCCCCCTCCTTCAGGAGGGGGCAGGGGGGAGGCCGTAGTGGAGGCCGTTATTGTGGTTTTGTCGATGGTTTTCTTGCCGCGGCACTCGGTGAGGACGGTATAATACCGTTCGCCGGTGGTGGGGTCGGTGACTGGCTTGGAATGGAGCACGGTGTTGCCGGCCTTGCCGCTTTGGAGTTTGGTGTTGATGCGTCCGGCGAAGTAATGGCGGCGTAGGCTGTCAGTATGGCCGTCGCTCTTGAGGATTGTGGCGTGGACGGTGTTGGTGAGGAAATCGCGTTGCCAGATGCCGCTCAGGCGGCCGTCCGGGTGTTTGTGGGTGAAGTCGGTGCGTTGGAATGGCTCGGCGGTGCGCCGGCCGTCGATGGCGGAGTATTGCTTGATGGTGTCGAGTTGCAGTGGCCGCTCGGTATTATAGCAGTATCTCACCACGCGCGTGTCGCCCTCGAGGGCCGTGAGGCGGCCGAGGTTGTCGTAGCGCGCCGCCATCTCGAGCGTGTCGCCGATGGTCACCGTGCGCAGGCGCCGGCCGATGTAGTCGTATCGTTCGTCGCGCACGACCTTGTCGGCGATATTGGTGACGGTGAGTCGCTCGAGCAGCGTGTCGCCGTTAAAGCGGTAGGTGGTCGACAGGCCGGTGCGGCTGCCGGCGACTGTGGCCTCGATGGTGGACGGAGGCAGCCGGAAGTCGACGGGCCGCAGCGGAGTGTGCAGGCCGTCGCCGTCACCCCCGCCGCATCCCGTGACCCCCATCGCCAGAACAAAAAGCAATATATAAATAGTTTTATTCATAAGTCAAATTATGTAGGGGCCGGGCCCTACATTTCTACTTCCTGCAGGGCGAGCAGGTGGTTGATGAGGCGGTCGTCGTCGACGGTGGTGTCGTCGGCGACGCTGACTGCCATAAACGAGACTGAGGCGAACTCGTTGTCGAGGTTGGTGACGAGGTTGCGCTGCCGCATGTGGCTGACGACAAATGAGCGCAATTGGTCGCCGGTGGCGCGCGTGTAGGGCGTGCCGGTCACCTGGTCGATATACCCCTTGTCGGCCTTGACGAGGACGACGGTGATGTGGATGTCGGCCAAGCGACGGCCGTAGCGCTCGAGGATGTTTGTCAGATGGGTGAGGGTGTCATCAAGAGAGGTGACCGGGCGGTGGCTGTGCTGCTTGAGCCATGCGGCGAGTTTGACGGATGGCTGCTCGGCGCCGTAGTCCACCAGCAACGGATCAATGACAAACACGATGCTGCTGACGTGGCGGTAGAAATCCATCTCGGTGGGCTGCAGGGCGCGGTCGAAGTTCTCGCCGGCCACGTCCCACCAGTAGAGGTGCCACGGCGCGCGGCTGTCCGGGCGGTCAATCATGACCTGGACGGCGCGCGTGTATTGTGAGGCGACGGTTTGGAATGAGCCGCCGCTTTCCATCAGGCGGTGCATGCGCTTGATGTCGGTGGCGGATGTGATGTCCACTTGGCGGCCTCGTTTGCCGGCACGCTCGAGCAGGCGGTGCAGCGCGCCGTAGATGAGCCAACTCTTGCCGGTGGACGGCGCGCCGACAAAGCCCGTGTGCAGGTCGGTGCCGAACACTTGCTTTTCGCCGGTCATGCCCACGCGGTGGTTGCAGTGGCGGCATTGCCGCGCCAATGCTCCCTTGCCGTTGAGCATCATCGTGGGCACCTTCACGCCCTCAAAATCGTGGTGGAAGATGCCGTAGACGCCCGGACGGAGCGCCACCGGATAGGTCTTACCCTGCACGATGTAGTCGTAGTCGTTGCCGCCACACTGCGGGCAGCGCTGGTGCACGCGGTAGTAGCGCATCACGGCCCATTCGACCGCCATGGCGACAACATCGGCGAGGATGACCGCCAGCGCGATGACCAGGAACACGGCCAGCGGAGCGAGGGCGATGACGGAGACCAACTCCCAGCAGCCGCTGACGATGTTCCACAGCCAGTCGAAGAAGTTGAGGTTGTCAAGCACGTTATGTCCCCATTGGGCAAAACTGTCGCCCCAACTGTCGAGGGTGTCGGCAAAGAGCACGATAGGTCCGCCAATGATGACGCCGCCGCAGCCCACGCCGGCTGCCTCACCGCTCTCGCCGCGGAGACCGCCAAAGAGCGCGAGCGCGCCGCCAATGAGCGCCGCGTAGCCAATCCACACGAGAGCCACGAGCAGGAACTTGATGAGCAGGAAGAGCAAAAACACGGCGATGCCCAGCAAAATCACAGCGAGGCACACGGCGACAAAGCCCCCTGCCAGGGTGCCCGACACGGCGAGCACGCTCATGTAGGGCTTGTGACTGAACATCCACATGCGCTTGAGGCCGTTCGGACCGGTGATGCCGGTGAATTGCGAGAAGATGTGGTGTTCACGCTCGAGTGTATAGAGTGTCCAGCCCACGAGCGCGATGCCCGCGAGCAACATAATCACGGATAGGGTAGTGCCCGGCCCGCCGCTGTTGAGGTAGAAAGTGAGATTGGCTTTCTCGACAATTGTCCTGAGATATTCCAACATTATTTCTAAATGAAAGGTTTACCGTTGACCGTTACTGTTGACCGTTGTTGCCAACATCGGCAAACGGTCAACGGCAAACGGTCAGACTTTTAGAGAGAAGAGTGAGCGCAGGGCGCGCTTGAGGCGGCTCAGGAGGCTGTTGGTGTCGTTGATACATTCAATCAGGCCGTCAAGTTCTTTCTCGCCGGCGGCGCGTGTCTTGATGGCGGTGATCACGTCGCGCCGCTGGTGGTCGCTCCAACTGACGTGCTCCAGAATGGTGCTCATCACGTCGCGGCGGCTGCCCTTCTTGCGGTGCAGCCACTCGTCGCCCAGCAGGCGTGCGGCTGTGGCACTGTCGCCGCGGTTCATCAGGTGGGTCACCAGGTTTGCCACTTCGTCGTGCAGCGGGTTGGCGGCGGTGTAGGTGTCGACCATCGTCTCGATATAGCCGTTTTTGCGTCCCAGGTCAATTGCCAACTCGATGGCGCGCGCCGTCACCTTGTCGGGCTGGTCGCCATGGCGGATGTCCAGCAGTGTCGACAGGCGGGCGGCGGCGGTGGAAGGCAGCGGCAGCGCGGCGGCTGAGATTTGCTCGAGCAGGTCGGTCCGCGCGGCGGTGGGGTCGTTGTCAAACCAGCGGTTGATGAGGCTTGCCAGCACGTTGGTGGCGCGTTTGGCGGTGCGGTCGTCGCCGCTGCCGGCCTCTGTGAGGGAGGCCTCGGCTATGGCGGCGCTGTCGTGGAACATTTCGGTGATGAGCGTTTGCGGCTCCTTGAGCGGCGAGCGCAGCAGCATCGGCACCACGGTGGCCGTCGCGTCGCGCAATGTGTCGCCAAAGTGGTAGTGCAGCATCGTGCGCCACACGCCCTCGTCGGCCACCGTCTGCATGGCTGCTTCAAACCGGTGGAACGGTACGCGCTCCACGGGATTTAAGAGCCACAAGAGTACGTCGGGGTCAGTAGCCTTGACCAGCGCTGTGAGTTGCGGGTCATCGCTGTCAAAAGCCAGGTCGCGCACTGCCTCGCGCGCTTCGCTGCCGATGTCAAGCAGTTCGTCCTCGTGGCGGTGCAGGTGGCCGGCGGCCGTCAGTGCCGCCAGCAGGCGCGAACGTGGTGTGGAGGCGGCGTCGGCCAGCAGGTCGTTAAGCAGTTCGTTCACCTTGGCGGCGGCGATGTCGCGCTTGTCGTGGGGCAACGAGCGGATGCCGGCTGTCAGCGCGTCGATGTTGTCCGGTGCGAGGTCGGTGAGGTTCACTCGCCGGTCGGTCTGCGTCAGGAAAAACATCTTAATCGCCATAGCATCCTCCTCGTCTTGTAGGGCCTGGCCTTGGCCTGGCCGCTTGGGGCGGTGTGAGATCATCATCGACACGAAACGCTCAAAGGTCGTCGCGTCGCCCTGCTCGGCAATCTCGATGAGTTTGTCGTCGAGCAGGTCAAAGGCGATGTTGGCGGTGGGGTAGTGGCCATCGGCATCGACGGCCTCCATCAGGTTGACGAAGATGTTATATTCGGTTGATGGCACATCCTCGCCGGTCTCGTCCACCATAATCAGGTCAACGTCGGTGGGCATCCCGCCTTTGTTGTAGGAGGTGAGCACGGCGAGACCCACGGCGAGTTCAGGCGGCAATTGCGAGAGGGCCGCAACGAGTTCGGCGGTGTCCTCGCTGCGGGCTTTGACGAGGACGCCGGTGGGTGCCGTGCCGCCGGCGCTGCGGTTGCGGCGTGCGGTGACCAGGGCAATGGCGATGTGGGCCAAGCGGCTGTCGAGCGGCACCGGCAGCGCGCGCAGGGCCTCCACGTCCAGTTGCAGCGGCGGCAGCGTGACCGGTTCGCCGGCCACCATTGCCACAAGGCTCCCGTTGGCCGGCGAGAGGTCGTCGCCATCGGGCTGGAAGACGCCCTCGGCCACAGCGAGGCGGAATAACTCGCGTGGCGCCGGAGCCGTGGTGACGAGTGTGTGGGCAATATAGTTGCTGCCCACGCGCTGGAACGCCTCGTCGCCGCTGTAGAAGCCATAGTCGGCGGCGATATACACCGCTCGTCCGGCGGCATAGCGGTCGCCGTCCACCGGCCGGAAACTGAACGCGTGCGGCACGCGGCTGAGTATGGCCGGATTGACGCGCAACTGCTCCAGTGTGGGACGCAGGGCGGCCGGCACGTTCATGTTGAGGCGCATCGCCTGGTTGATGCTCTCGGCGGTGGCGCCGTCCAGGTCACCGCTGGTGGTGCGCACTCCAAAACCGGAGCGCCCACTGACGATCGACTTCTCGGTCGACCCGTATATTATCTGACTGAATTCCATCTCTACTTTAGTTTGAAGCGGTAGTTGAGGCGGCTGAGGACCCACACCAGTGGGTCGAGCACTCGGTAGGGGCGGGGACGGCCGCCGGCCACGCGGTTATTGCGGTCGGGCACGCCGCCCAGGGCCGAGAAACCGAAAAAGTGGTAGTTCTCGAAGAATTGCTTGACGTTCTGCAAGAAGTTGTTCTCGTGCCAGATTTGCGACAGCGCGGCGTCGATGATGTCACTCTGGGCGTCGAGCGTGCTGATGTCCACACCGTTGCCGTCCAGGTACTCGCTGTCGCTCTCCTTGTTCATGTTGGGCAGAGCGCGGCTCAGGTCGGGGTCGTCGAGCACTGCGTCAAACTTGCTGAAGGCGAACGCGATGGGCGTGCGCTTGAGGCGGTTGCGGTCCGGCTTTGGCAACTCCTCGTCGAAGTATTGGATGAGTTTGCCCAGGATGTCGTCGTAGCGCGGGTTGGCCGGGCCGATGGGCGCGAGTTGCATCTTGCCTGCCAGTTTGTCGTGTACGGCCTCGATGGTGAACGTGTCGAGCAGATAGATGATGGCGTCGGCGGCCTGCAGGAACTTCACGTCGGCATTCTCGGCAGTGCCGTCGGCGACGTAACTCTTACCGATGATGTTGGCGAAATTCTCGCCCGCGGTGTCGTAGAGGACGAGGAATGTTGGTTTACGCCCCTTTTGTGACAACTTATAGATGAGCGGCACACGGGTGAGTTCGTCGAGGGTGGCCGTTGCCTCGATACACTCGCCCTTGTCGTAGAGTTGTGTACGGTAGGCGTTATAACGGCGCGTAGTGCTCAACTTGTCGCTATTGGGGTAGTCGATGGCGAGCACGCCGATATCGCCCAGCAGGTGCGCCTGGCGCTGCAGTTGGTCGATGAGCACGGTGATGAAGTTGCTCTTGCCGCTGTTTCGGGCACCGACGATGGCGATAATGCGTCCGCCGCCCTCAACGAGTTGACGCGGCAGGCTGTTGTGGCACTGCGGGCACACCATTGTGTGACTCTCGCCGCTGCACACGTCACACTTGCCGCTCTGTGGCGTGGTTATCCTTAACCGCGGTGCGATAATATGGCCCTTGATGTTGTCGTCGGGCACTTTGCCGTAGAAGCGCAGCAGCGCCGTGTCAGGCTCATTGAAATTCGAGCATGTGCGCCGTTGGCAACGGAAAGCGATGCTCTGTGGCCAAAACTTCGTGAAACAATATGGACAAATAACTTTATCAAACATAGCAAATCGGTTTTGTTTAGTGCTAAAATCCGCAACCTTGAATATACTCACGAAAATTTCCGAAAATTGCTCCCGTTCGGTCGCGAGCTAAAGGTTCTCGAAAATAAATCTCTCGTAAATTTGCGTAAATTGTCGTAAATGTTTTATTTTCTGCATTTTATCGTCAAGATTAATTCGCGATAATTCACGGGAGATAAAAGACAAGAGAACAGGAGGGTTCTTCGTGAGTTGGAGAACAAGAGAAAAATTCACGATAATTCGCGATAATTCACGGGATATAATTTACACTTTGCGGGTGGCGGGGTTGATGATGAGGTCGGCGCCGGGGTCGGCGGGTTGGAGCAGGACGAATACTTGGTCGGCGCCGCGGGATTGCGGCACGTCAATGGGGATGGTGACAGGTGGGCCGGGTGGGACGTAGGCGGCGCGGATGACGGTGTGGGGCGTGAGGGACTGCACGTTGAGCGGCGCGTGGTCAATGCCGACATACACGTTCAGGTCACACGGTAGCGGCGAGCCGACTTGCAGCGTGATGCGAAACTCAGAGTTTTTGAGAAGCCCCAAGAACTTCTTCTGTTTCAGACTGATGTAGTCTACCTCCAACCGGCGTATCGTGATGTCACGCACGAACGGTTCGCTGCAGTCCTTGCCCACCACGCCGCAAACCTCAACACGCGCACTCTGCAAGTTGTCGTCGATTGTGAATGAGCAGTGCGGAGCCACTTTATCGCCTTTCCTGATGATGTCTTTGACCTCCTTGCGCCCGGTGATGAGCGTGACGCGCACGTGGTCAATCTTGCCCCATTGCCACGACACGTCCAGCGTGCCCGCGCTGCGGCTCACGGTGACGCCTTCGGGCTTGATGAGCGAGCGCACCTCCACTTGGTCGCCGGCCACGCCGATGGCCCCTTTGACAGTGACCGGCAGGAAGTAGCGCACACCGTTGAAGTCTTTGTTCACGGTGCAACTCGTGCCGTTCACCGCCAGCCTCGCCTGGCTCATAGCATTGGGGGAAATGCTATCGCCCCGGTGCTGGGCAAACGGCTCTCCCTGCGACCAAAAGATGAGCACCGTCTGACCCGCGGCGGGCGCGGTCCATTGCAGGCGGGCACTCGTGGGGCTGTCGGAGAGCCGGAGTTCAACGGGATCGGGCGGAGAGGTGGGTGTCAGGCTCACTGACACGCCGGCCGACCGGTGTTCGCGCCCTGTGGCGTCAATGTAAATGGTGGCGATGCGGTATTTATAAGTGCGGTCGGTCGTCAGTCCGCTTAAGGTGAACGTCGCTCCACGAGAGCGCTGTGGCGCGCCGCCGTCGGCCGGCGTAATCTCCAGCCCTTTGGCACCTTTGGGTAACTTGCAGGCGACAGTGATAGAGGTGGCTGTGACGGTCAGCACGTTTTGTGAGGGGTCTATGTCGGCGGTTACCAGCACCGGCGCACCGGTCACGGCGAGTGGCGACTTCCGGCCCCCCTCATTGTAGGGCCTGGTCTTGGCCTGGCCGTTAGTGGGTTGGGGGAGGACAACATAGGCACCGTAGAAGTATGCCTCGCCGCTTTCGGCCGTGGTGTCGGTGACGCTGTCGGCGTTCACGTCGCGGGCCACTATCGTGCCATCAGTGGCGGAGGTGGGCGGCCCACCGGCTTTGCGAAGGACAGTGACGCGCATGTTGGCCGACGAGAACGGCGCCCATGACACCTTTATCAGGCTTCCGGTGACGGTCGCTGTGAGTGCCTGTGGCGGTTGTAGCGGCGTTGAGGCCAGTCCGGCTGTAGCGGCACTGCAGTCGCTTGCAATCTGCACCGCTTGTATATAGAGGTCGATGCGGCGGTTCACGTCACGTTCGGCTGTGGCTCTCGCTACAATGGCATCGGCGGCGGCGACCTTGTCACGCACCTCCCGCTCGAGAGCCGCGTCGGCACCGCCCAGTCGTGGCAGCAGGGCCATAGCCGCATAGTATTTTTTGTTCTTGACAAGTTCGGCGATGTCGGCCTTCACTTTGTTCGCGTCGCCCTTGAGGCGGTCGATGTCGCGCTTGACGTCCTTCAGTCCGGCCATTCCCGGCCAAGCGTCCACGGCGAGTTGCAGCGAGGCATTGGCGCCGGTTAAGTCGCCCGTTGCCAGTGCCTGCCGTGCCTGCTTGAGGTAGTCGCGCGCGGCGCTCATACCGCCCAGATGAAAGTTGCATCCGGCGGTGGGGCAGTAATTCTCGGCGGGGTTGGACGACACGCGTCCACATTTTGGGCATGTCACCGCCAGCGGCATGCCACATGAGGCGCATGAGGTGGCTCTCTTGTCGGCAGTGACGGCGCCGCAGTAGCGGCACCCGTTTGTGGCTGTGGAACCGGTTCCGCCGGTGCTCTCGATGACGGTGATGCCGCGTGAGTCGGCCTCGTGATAGATTTTATAGAGTGCCTCGTCGCGGCTCATGCCACCTGTGGTGCAAGTGTGCAGCATGGAGGCCAGTTGGTTGCCGTCAATCACGCGGGTGCCCGTGGCGATGGCGGCGATGGCGTCGCGCACCGGAGCGAAAGCGGCGTTGCCCACCGTCTTGTCGTAACTGCGGCGCTGCGCCGGCTCGAGCAGCAGCGACTTGCAGTGGCCGATAATGTTTGTGAGCGGCACCTTCAGAGGGTTGGAGACGCTCATCATGCTCGCGGCATTGTACTCGCGCTCGATGGCGGCTCTGATATCGGCGGTGGTGGCCGATGAGGGAAGGGACAGCACATCGTAAAGCGATGCTTTTTTCACCTTTTCCAAGTCGCGGTTGATGTTGCCCATGATGGTGGGCGAAATTTCGGATATGGCATCGTAGCCCGGCGGCGGGCTCCACTTGAATTGCCGTTTGCCCTGCACGCGCGCGCCGATGATGCGCAGTATCTCGTCGGGCGTGAAAATACCCTTGTAGGCCGCGGCGAGTTGGTCGAGTTGCGGCTGGGAGATGACGCCGCCGGTGACAATCATCTTGCCCTTGTCACGCAGGGCCTTCTCTCTTTCCTTGCGCTCTTGTTGAGCCAATGTGGCGTAGGCTTGCGCGTGGCGGTCAATCACGTGAGGGTCAGCCTCGATATCCTTGATGATTTGCGAGGCCCACTTCGACAGTTCGGGATTACTGTTGGCCATGCGCGAGCGCGTCCTCTTGAGTTCGGCGAGCACGTCGTCGGCGTTATAGCCTGCGGCCGGGTCGCGCTTTATCACTTGGAATATGTTTCTTTCTGCCATCTAACTATCAACTATCGACTAACGACTAATTTGCTGTTGAGTTCATGGGCAATGGTGCCGAACTGCTCTACCACGTGCTCGAGGTCGGTCATCGACGAGATGGTGCTGATGCGCTTTAGGAACTCCTCGTCGGCTCCGCCAAAGCCCAGCGCGATGATGTCGATGCCCACGGCGCGGCAGTGGTCGCTGGTCTTGATGGCGTTCTTCTTGCTGGTCCACATGCCGTCGGTGAGCACAATCATAACTGGTTTGCTGCAAGTCAGTTGCGGCTCGAGCACCTCGGTGGCCTGCTTGAGCGGATTGGCGAGGTTGGCGCCCTCGAGGCTCATATTGCCTATGGCGCGCGACAGGCTTCGCTCATCGTCGGTGAGGTTACACATCACCTTCACCGTGTCGCTGAAGGCGTGGATGGCCACCATGGCGTTGTTGAGGTCGATGTTGCGCACAAACTCGCGCGCGGCCTCCTGGGCCTTGCTCAGCGGCTTGCCCATCATGCTGTAACTGACGTCTATGGTGATGACGACGCTCAGGCGGCCACTTCCTCCTTGTGGGCGGCCGTAGAGCCACGTCATGTCCTCGGGCAGCGGCAATTTCTCGGGCGTGAGTGTCATGCCGGTCTCTCGCTGGAAGCCGGCCACCTGCACGATGCCGTTGGTGTCGTAACTATAGCCGATGTCGATGATTGTCTCGCCCGATGGCACATGGGCGATGTCGTGGAAGACGTAGCGGCCGATTACCACCACATCTTGCACCTCGCGCGTCTCGCCCTGGGTGAGATACACCTCCAACTCGTTAGGCCCGTCGGGGCGCGTGTGGTGTCGGAAAGGTCGTCGCTCCTCAACGGGGATTGGCTTGTTGCGGCCGATGATGATAGAGTTGACGTAGTGGCTGCCGTCGTCACTCACGGCGATGGCTCCCAGGCTGTGGCTCATCACGTCGCGGATGCGCATGATGCCGCCGGCCGCGCCGCCACCGATGCCTTGAGTCCGGCCGCTGCCAATGCCGGGCATGCCACGGTTTTCCAACTCGATGCGGGCCTGCAGCACGGCACCCAAGCACACGGCCTCGTCGACGTTGATGCCGCGCAGCGGTTCCTTGCCGCTAAACTGCCGCACCCAGTTCTCGACCATTGGCATCTTGGTCGAGCCGCCAACGAGCAATACGCCCTCCAAATCGCCCCATTGCAGGCCTGCCTGGGCGAGCACCTCGGCCGCCTTGCTTTGGGTGTTGGACATCAAGTGGCGGGTGATTTCCTCAAACTTGTCGCGGGTGACGGTCACTCGCGAGCGATTATCGCCGCTACGCACCACGATGGACGCGCTCTCGCGGCTCGAGAGTTGTATTTTGAGTTTCTCGATGTTATAGAGCAGGTCGCTGTAACACTCAAAGTCTTCGCGCGGATCGCTGCCGTGCTCTTGGCGGAACTCGCCGGCGACGTAGTCGATGAGCATATCGTCCCAGTCCTTGCCGCCCAAGTGGTGGTCGCCGCCGGTGGCCAGCACATTGATGTCTCCATGGCTCATCTCGAGCACGGTGACGTCGAATGTGCCGCCGCCCAGGTCGTAAACCATCACGCGCCGTGGAGTGGCGTCGGCTGTGCCGCCTTGCCCCAATCCGTAGCAGATGGCGGCGCTGGTGGGCTCGTTGATGATGCTCAGCACGTTCAGTCCGGCGCGGCGTCCGGCGTCAACCGTCTGGTTGCGTTGCAGGTCGTTGAAATAGGCCGGCACGGTAATCACGGCGTCGCGCACGGGTTGTCCCAACACCTGCTCGGCTTGCCGGCGCAGGTGCTCGAGCAGGATTGCCTGCAGGTCGGCCGCGCTATACTCGCGCTCGCCGGCGTAGAAGGCGTAGTCGTTGTCGCCCATGTAGCGCTTGAAGAAAGTCGCCACATTGTCCGGCTCGTCCTGCAGCATATCCTTGGCCTCGGCGCCCACAAGCACCGTGCCGTTGCCACTGATGTAGACGGCGCTTGGCGTGAGGCGTTCGCCCGAAGGTGTTGGCAGGATGGTGGCCTTGCCGTATTGGTCGATGACCGACACGGCGCTATATGTTGTGCCCAGGTCTATTCCAATGTATGCCATTTGATGAAAAGTTGAGGGGTTGAGGGGTTGAGGGTTGAGAGGTTGAGGGTTGAGAGGTTGAGAGGTTGAGGGGTTGAGAGGTTGAGGGGTTGAGGGG
>JAFTDD010000023.1 GCA_017454355.1 Muribaculaceae bacterium | reverse complement strand
GCTGCCCTACGACCTGAGCAACAAAACCGAGAAGGACTACGAGACTATCCTGCGCGTGCTCTTCGACGGCCTGGGCATCAAGGTGGACACCGAGGTGAAGAACGCCACCGGCCGCTGTGACGTGGTGATGAAGTCCAAGACGACAGTCTATGTGCTCGAGTTGAAACTCGACGGTAACGGCACCGTGGACGACGCTCTGGCGCAAATCGACGAGAAAAATTACCTCATCCCCTACTGGAATGACCCGCGCCCCAAGGTGAAAGTGGGCGTGCTCGTCGACCCCACGCGCCGCACCATCACCGAGTGGAAACAAGAGAACAAAAGGGCCCAGTAGAGATCAAGAGTTGAATTGCGGCGAGATGTTAAATGATAAATGATGCGAGTCAAATTCTTGTCAATATTATTAGCGACGGTATGGATTACGGCAACAGCCGACATTATCCATCGCGACGACGTTAACCTTGACGGGGCAACCGACGTGGGCGACGTGAACACAGTGCTGGGCAGTTTGCTCGACGGCACGGGCGACTTGGCTCGCAGTGACGTGAATGGCGACGGCATGGTGGATGTGGGCGACGTGAACGCTGTGCTGGAGTGTATCCTCACCGGCGGCCACGTGGAGGAGCGCACAGGCTATGACTTTGTGTGGGACTACGACCAGATACCCGAGGTACACCTCGAAGTGGGCGTAGATGACTGGAACCGGCTACTGCTGGCCTATGACGCCGACCGCCTCACGAAACTTTATATACCGGCCAACTTGACATTTGTGCAGCGCGGCCAAGTGACGCGCGTCGACAGCATCGGGTTGCGCATCCGCGGCAACGGTTCGCGACACCGTCCCGAGGGCAAGGCCGGCGAACTGCACACGGCGGGCTCCACAACGTGGCACTCGGTAGGTTGGGGTGTGAACCTGCGCAAGTATGTCAAAGACGAGGCCCACACGCTCAGGGGCATCCGCAAGATTTGGCTGCGCTACGGCTACAACGAGCCGACCCACGTGCGCGAGATGTATTGTTACCGCCTCTATGAGGAGTTTGGTGTGAAGTGCGTTCCACGCATCACATTCTGCAACGTGGGCATCCACGTGGAGGGCGATGAGCGCGAGGCCAACTATGGCGCGTTCTACATTTTGGAGCCTATCGACGACCGTTTCCTCATGGACCGCAGTGACTTCTTTGGCGGCAGCGACGGTTACCTGTGGAAGTGCGGCAAGGGCGAGGCCGACTTGAAGTTCAAGTTTGACGAGATGTTTGGCTGGGACGACAACGGCGAGATGGACGAGCGCCCATACGTGTTGAAGACCAACACGTCACAGTTCAAACAAGCCAAACGGCAGATGAGTGCTTTTATCAACAATCTCGTGACGCTTGGCGAAGCCGAGTTCCACGACTGGATAGCCACGGTGACCGACGTGCCGCTGCTGCTGAAGACTTACGCCATAATGGTGGCCATCGGCAACTGGGACGACTACTGGAACAACTCAAATAACTACTACCTCTACTTCAACAGCACCAACCAGAGTAACTACAAGGTGTTTTTCATTCCTTACGACTTGGACAACACGTTGGGTTGCTCTCGCATCGTTGGCAATGTTGTCGACACCGGCCGGCACGACCCGATGAATTGGGGCCAAGAGCATAATCTGCTCATCGCTCGGCTGATGCACCATTCGGACTATCGCGAACTCTACAAGGGTTACCTCAAGGAGTTGGTGAACACGCCCGGTGCGCTGATGGACCCGGCGACGAGCATGACGCGCGTGGCCGAGTGGATGGCGTTCATCAAGCCGTTGTTTCCTAACGACTTGGACCGCGACAACATAATCTATGACGGTCCTAACCCGATGAGCAACATCCGTGACTACCGCCTGACCTATGGCACCGACAAAGAGAATTATTTCAAAGTGCGCAAGCACGTTATTGACAGCATACCGTAATGTTTAAGGATTTCAATTATTACGCGCCCACCCGTGTGGTGTTCGGGCGCGAGAGCGAGGAGCAAGTGGCCTCGCTTGTGAAGCAAAATGGCGGCAGCCGTGTGCTGCTGCACTACGGCGGCGGCAGCGCGGTGCGCAGCGGGCTGCTGGACAAGATGCGCTTGCTGCTCAATCAGGCCGGGATAGCGACCGTGGAACTTGGCGGTGTGGTGCCCAACCCGCTGCTGAGCATGGTGCGCCGCGGCGTTGAGTTGTGCCGTGCCGAGGGTGTGGACTTCATTCTGGCTATCGGCGGCGGTAGCGTGATTGACAGTGCCAAAGCCATCGCCTACGGTGTGCCCTACACCGCCGGCGATGTGTGGGACTTTTGGGAGGGGAAGGCAGTGCCCACCGCCACGGTGCCTTTGGGCTGTGTACTGACCATTCCGGCGGCAGGCAGCGAGATGAGTAGTTCGTGTGTGATTACGCGCGACGACACACTGGTCAAACGCGGCATCAACAGCGACTTGTGCCGTTGCCGGTTTGCCATCATGAACCCCGAGCGCACCTTCACGCTGCCGGCCTATCAGACGGCCGCCGGCGCGACGGACATCATGATGCACACCATGGAGCGCTACTTCACGCGCTTTAACGGCATGACGCTGACCGACGCTATCGCCGAGGCACTGTTGCGCACGGTGATGGAGAGTGCGACCATCGTGCTTCGCGATCCGGAGAACTACCAGCACCGCGCGCAGTTGATGTGGGCCGGCAGCCTGTCGCACAACGACCTGACGGAGTGCGGCTACGAGAAAGACTTTGCCACCCACCGCCTGGAGCATGAGTTGAGCGCCGAGTTTGGCGTGACACATGGCGCTGGACTGGCCGCGCTGTGGGGCAGTTGGGCACGGTTTGTGTTGCCGGGCCACGAGGCGCGCTTCGCCGGGTTTGCCGAGCGCGTGATGGGCGTTGAGCCGGGCAAAGATCCTCACGCCATGTCGATTGCCAGCATCGAGGCTGTCGAGGACTTCTTCCACAGCATTGGCATGCCGGTGGGCATAGTTGAGTTGCTTGGGCGGCCGGTGACCGACGGTGAGATTGCTCGCATGGTGGATCGTTGCAGCCGCGGCGGCACGTTCACCATCGGCTCGATGGTGAAGATGGGTCCCAAAGAGATGGAGGCCGTCTATCGCGCCGCCAACCATTGAACCCGCAACATTGAATATGCTCACGAAAATTTCCGAAAATTCTCGAAAATAATTTTCTCGTAAATTTGCGTAAATTATCGTAAATATTTTATCAACAGAATATTATCACCAAATTGAATTTACGTAGATTTACGAAAATTTACGAGATATAATATTTTTCGGAAATTTTCGGAAATTTTCGAGAGATAAATATTGAGTTGAGGAATTAAGGTTGTCGATAATTTTCGAGAGAAAAAAATTTCGAAATTTGCAATATTGGATTTTTGGTTGTACTTTTGCAAGTTGGAAACAAACGCTAAAACAATAACAAACAACCTATAAAGATGAAAAAACTTTTTAATAACGTCTGCGCTTGCCTGATTACCCTGGCAGTTATGGCGACCGCTGCCGGCGCAAGTGCCGAATGCAGCATCTACGTTCAGGATTGCAACATTATGCCTGGAGGCACCGCTGTGCTGAACGTCATGATGGACAATGATGTGGAGTATGTGGCCTTCCAACTTGACATTTATCTGCCCGAAGGCGTGTCTCCAGTACTGAACAAGCGTGGCGTGCCCGTGATAAATGCTACGGAGCGTACTGAGGACCACACCCTTGAAGCCGAGATTGCCGGCGAAGGCAATGACCTGCCGGAAGGCTGCTTGCGCGCGCAATGTTACTCCGGACAGAATTTCTCTATCTGGGGCAATAGCGGCGCTGTCGCCCAGTTGGAGATTGAGGCCGACGAGTCACTGACCGCGGGCAGTGTTTTCACTGTAACAACAAATAACATTGTGACCGTGAGGGCGGACGCGATTGGGCAGCGCATTGAGGTGCCTGATGCTGAATTCGCTCTGAATGTGGTGGGCTCGTCTCCGCTTGAAACCATTATCTCGGAAGGCGTTAATGGCAAGGCGTACGTCGTTGAAGAGAAACTCACCGTTGTTGAAGTGAGCGAGAAAGCCGGCAGCGTGTTTGCCAGCGATGCCAACGGCAGTTGGATTCGCATCGCCGCAACCGGTGACGTGTTGCAAGATATTTTGGCGATGAACTACATTGAGGCAGAGACACTTTTGGGCACACTGAGTGACGTTGAGCGCAACCCGACGCTCACCATTACCCAGTCGCCCACCTCGGCCCGCCGCGGCACTAAAGTCGATGTTGTGCAGATTAATATGGAACAAAAATTCGAGATTTTGCCAAATCAAGTGATTGACGTGGAGGGCTACTACTACACCGAGAACGGAGTGCCTACCATGCGAGCCTTCACTAACGGCAACCGTGGCGGAGGTCAAAGCCTGACGCTCAACATGGACTGGTGTGCCGACGAGTATGAACTCACGCCCGGCAACAAATACTTCGTGAGCGGCGTAGCCATGCTCAAGGAGGGTTGGAGCGACCGTGGCGCCGCCGGCGCGCCGGCACGCATCGCCAGCACCGACGCCCTCGCCTTCCAGAACTATATTGTCTATCCGCTCTACGCTCCCGAGGAGGAGCCTCTGCCCACCGGCATCACCGATGTCACCGTGGTCGAGACTGCCGATGAGGCCTACTATGACCTGATGGGGCGCCGCGTGGCGCAGCCCACCGCCGGCATTTATATCCACGGCGGCAAGAAAGTGCTCGTCAAGTAACGCACAATTCATAATATACAATTCACAATTCGCGATGAATAAGGCTAAATTATCGGCTGCCGTTGCCGCCACAATGATTGCTATGGGCGCCGCCGCGCTCAACGTTGAGAACACCGCCGGCCGGCTCCACACGCTTGTGACCGATACCGACGTCACCACACTCACCGTGACCGGCACGCTCAACGAGGCCGACCTGTGCTTTATCGCCACCGAGTTGCCGCTGCTCGAGAGCCTCGACATCAGCGGTGCCACAGTCAGCGGCAACACGTTGCCGAATGGCGCGCTGATTGGCTCACCGGTGCAAACGGTTGTCTTGCCCGCGACACTGGAGGCTATCGGCTACGGCTCGTTTGCCGGCTGCACGCGGTTGTCAAGCATCACGCTGCCGTCCTCGCTCACGGCTATCGGCGAGCGAGCCTTTACGGCGACCGGCCTCACGGCCATTAACGTGCCTGCAACAGTGGCTACCGTAGGCGCCGGTGCGTTTGCCCATTGCGCCGCGCTGTCTACCGCCGAGTTGCACTGTGCCGCCCTTGGCGACGAGGCGTTCAAGGATGCCGCACTCACCACACTCACTGTGGGCAGCGAGTTGCAGAGCATCGGCGCCGAGGCCTTTGCCGGCACGTCACTCACAAGCGTCGACCTCTCCCCCGCCACTTCGCTCACGGCAATTGGCGACTATGCCTTCACTTCCTCAACGTTGGCCACCGCCGTCCTGCCCGATGACGTAGCGTTGGGCAAAGGGGCCTTCCTTGCGGCCACCGCGCTCACCACGGCCACCGCGCCTATGACCGAGGTGCCCGAACTGGCTTTCGCGCTTACCGCGCTCACCGCCGGCGATATTGTCGCCGAGGGCACGACAACCATCGGCGACCGCGCCTTCTACGGCATGTCGGGCAACGTGGATGTGTTCAATCTGCCGGCATCGCTCACCACGGTGGGCACCGAGGCTTTTGCCGGCGCGACAGGCATCAAGCAGTTTGAGATTGCCGCCACCGCGGTCCCGGCCGTTGGCGCTGATGTGTGGGCCGGTATTGACCAGCCCAACGTCAACCTGGGCACACCGTCCAACGCGGTTGCCTCGCTCTACAAGGAAGCCGAGCAGTGGCAGGACTTCCATGTGCTGTGGGAATACCTGATGGGCGATGTCAACGACGACACTCACATTGACGTTGGTGATATAACCGCGACAGCCTCGCGCTCGTTGGGACAAATGCCGCCTGTTTTTGTCTTTGAGGCTGCCGATGTGAATGATGATAAGATTATTGACGTGAGCGACGTGAGTGGTGTGGCCAACTATGCCGTTAAAGGCATTGAGACCAACGTCCGAAAGACAAAACGTCTGACCGCCAACAACTATCCGACGACCACAGACGCGGTGACTGTGGCTCCCGCCCTCGCTACTGCCGGCACTTTGACGCTCCGCATGGAAAACAGCACCGACTATGCCGCGGTGCAGTGTGACATCACACTGCCGGAGGGTATGGCCATTGCCGAGCGCGGCATCAACAGCCAGGGGAGAGCCGTGGCATGGTACACCGGCGAGAACGGCGTGACACGCCTGGCCGTGTATAGCGTGACCAACATCCCCTTTGAGGCCGGCAGTAATACTGTTGCCACCATAGATGTTGTGGACAGCGGCGCATTGCTTGCCGATGCCTCCATTGAGGTGGACAACGTGATTATGGCCGACACCGACAACAAGACATGGCTTGGCCGAGGTGGAGCCACTCGCATCGGCACCATCACTGCCGTCAACGATGTTGACGCCGACGGATACCGCGTCAGCGCCACTACCGGAGCCATCATTATCGATGCTACGGTTGCCGGCAAGGCAATCGTCACTGCCATCAACGGCATCAGCCGCAGCGTAAGCCTTGCGGCCGGACGCAACGTTGTGACCGATCTGCAGGCCGCGATTTATATCGTCACCATTGACGGTCGCAGCCACAAAGTAGTGGTCCGCTAAAGCGCTTGTCACTCATTTGAAACGACCGTAACACAATAAAACCGCCTCATTGTAGTTTATTATGTTAGTTACGGTCTATTTCAACAGAATATGAAACGAACTTTTTTAACGGCAATAGCGATGGTGGCGGTAACAACCGCCGCCATTGCCGATGATATCAAGGACAACGAGTTCAATCCGGTCACCACCGGCGTGACCTCGTTGAGCATCACACCTGACGCGCGCGGTGCCTCGATGGGCGACCAAGGCGCGGCCACCGATCCGGACGTTAACTCGCAGTTCTGGAATTCGTCAAAGTATGCTTTCATCGAGAGCAAGGCCGGCATCTCGCTCAGTTACACACCGTGGCTGCGCAAGATTGTCAACGACATCTATCTGGCCAACCTCTCGGGCTACCTCAAGTTGGGCAGCAGCGACAACCAGGCCATCAGCGCCTCGCTGCGCTACTTCTCGTTGGGCGAAATCCAAACTCACGACGACGGCAGCGGCGCCACACTGGCGAGCATACGCCCGTTTGAGATGTCGGTCGATGTGGGCTATTCTCGCAAGTTGAGCGAGAAATTCTCGATGGGCGTCGCCTTGCGCTACATCTACAGCGACTTGGGCTTCAGCGACATGAACACCGGCGACAAGACCAAGGGCTCGTCGGCCTTTGCCGCCGACATCAACGGCTACCTGTGCACCTACCCCATGGTGGGCCGCAACGAATGTCAATGGACGCTCGGTTTCAACATCAGCAACATCGGCTCCAAGGTGAGTTACAACGGCGGCAACGACCCCGCTTTCCTGCCGGCTAACCTCAAACTGGGTACGGCGTTCACCTTCCCGCTGGCCGACTACCACAACCTGACAATCTCGGCCGAAGCCAACAAGTTGCTTGTGCCCGTCAAGCCGCGTTTGAGCGACTATGAGGACACCGAGAAGTATAACGACGCGCTGCAAAAGTGGAAAGACATGTCGTCAATCACGGGCATCTTCAAGTCGTTCAGCGACGCGCCCGGCGGCTTCAAGGAGGAGTTGAGAGAGATTACGTGGTCGCTTGGCGCCGAGTATGTCTACAACCAGCAATTCTTCCTGCGCGGCGGCTACTACCACGAGAACAAGTGGAAAGGCAACCGCCAGTACTTCGGTTTCGGCGCCGGTTTCGCGCTGAGCGTCATCAAACTGGATGCCGCCTATATGATTGCCACTGCCCAAAACAGTCCGCTCGACCAGACGTTGCGCTTCACCTTGAGTTTCGACATGGAGGGCATCCGCAACCTCTTCGGCCGCCGTTGATTCCTACACGCTAAAATTAACACGAATTACCATTAATTTCCATTAATTGCTGCCATCGCAATTTATCACCCCGTGAATTTTCGTGAATTTTCGTGAATAATTATTTCGGAAATGCACGAAAATTCACGGGATAATTATTAATTATGCATTATGAATTGTGCATTTAATGTAGGTATGGGCTATGATGTCCATCGCCTTGTGCCCGGCCGCGAGTTGTGGCTGTGCGGCCTGCGCATCGAGCATGAACTGGGCCTGCTGGGTCACAGCGACGCCGACGTGGCCATCCACGCGCTGTGTGACGCGCTGCTCGGCGCGGCGGCCCTGGGCGACATCGGCAAGCACTTCCCCGATAGTGACCCACGCTATAAGGGCATCGACAGCAAACTGTTGCTGCGCCACGTTGTCGCCCTGTTGGCCGAGGGAGGTTGGCAGGTGAACAATGTTGACATCACCATCGCCGCCGAGCGGCCCAAACTGCGTCCACACATCGACGCGATGCGCGCCTGCCTGGCCGCCTGCCTCGGCGTTGACGTCAATCGCGTTTCAGTCAAGGCCACCACCACCGAGCGCCTCGGCTTCACAGGCCGTGAGGAAGGCATCGCCGCCTGGGCCGTCGCCACAATCGTCAGCACAGACGGTCTCCCTTAAAAATGCCGCCTCGCAATTTATCTCCCGAGAATTCTCGAGAATTCCCGTAAATATTTTATCTCACAAAAAAAGGTTGTGTATTGCAAGACAAAGTCTTGTATAGTTTAGCCACCTCCTTGTAGGGCCTCGCCTCCCAGCGACGACTTTAAAGTTAACAAAATTGAGTTTCTAAAGTAGCAATAGTTTTGAATATCAGCGTTTTGTAGGGACACAATTCATTGTGTCCCTACATTTTCTTGAATTATTTCTTGTTTATCACTATGTTCTATTTTAGAAACTTGATTAAACAAATTAAGATTTTGAAAGATTTCCTGCCGTTAGGCGGCTCTTTAGTGGTACATCAAAAAAAATGGGGTGAAAATTTTGTGGTTAGCGGTAAAAGCGGTAACTTTGCAAGCGTCCGCGAGTGCCATCCGGCACGACGGGTAATTACATCGTGGTATAATAAACAGCATTCGCTATTATTTCGCGTTCAGCCAAAAGCGTAGGAAACTTATTGGAAATAACGTCACCGAAATAATATGTGATAAGGTTTCAGCATACGTGTTGGAATCCTTCGTCCAATTTGATAATAGTGATGCTTCATGCCTATAAGGCGTGTCGCGTCATATTGATTACTGGACTGAGGTTTCCATCCTACGCTGCCTCATAGCTGGACGCAATCAATGGTGTGCTGCACGCCTTTGTTGTGTCATGGCGTGATTGATAGTGAATTGCTATATCATTCATTATCAATCATTCTGATGGCAAACAAGAACCTCAACGCGGCAAAGGTCGCCAAAAAGGACGAGTTCTACACCCAACTGGTCGACATCGAGCGCGAACTGCAACACTACTGGCCGCACTTCCGCGGCAAGACGGTGCTCTGCAACTGCGATGACCCCTACGAGAGCAATTTCTTCAAATACTTCGCCCTGCGCTTCAACCAGTTGGGGCTGAAGAAACTCATCTGCACGTGCTATAATGGTTCGCCTGTGCAGGGCACCGAGATGGTTATTCGCTTTGAGGACTTGGAGGAGGAGCCCCGCAAACAGGCGTTTAAGGTTGAGATTACCGAGGTGAGTGACCTCAATGGCGACGGTGCGGTGGACTTGAGCGACGTGCAGTATCTGCTTCAAAACGACCGCAACGTGCTGTCGCTGCTGAAGACCGGCGACTTTCGCGACCCAGAGTGCGTCACCTTGCTCGACGAGGCCGACATCGTAGTGACCAACCCGCCGTTCTCTTTGTTCCGTGAATACATCGCCCAACTCATCTCCCACCACAAGAAATTCTTAATTGTCGGGAATCAAGGTGCAATAATTTATAGAGAAATTTTCCCTTTGGTAATCAACAACGAGATTTGGTTGGGATATGGTTTTAAAGGAGGGGCGGCACATTTCGTGTCACCTTATGATGATATTGCGACTGCGACTGACCATAAACAAGGCATGATTAGGGTCTCAGGAGTTCATTGGTTTACTAATCTTGAAATACCAAAGCGAAACGAGGAACTTGATTTAGTTTGCCGTTATTCACCGGATGAATATCCCACATATGAGAATTATGATGCTATTGAGGTTGGTCGAACCCAAGACATCCCATGCGACTATGCCGGAGTGATGGGAGTGCCAATCACCTTCCTCGACAAGTACAACCCATCTCAATTTGAGATAATATGGCAGGCAAGCGGCAATACAAGGGCATCGGCTCCAAAAGACATACTTTGGCGGTTGCAATATAAGCCTCATCCTGAAGACCGTGGCGGTTGCGGAATAATTAACGGGAAACGTGTATATAGTCGAATCCTCATTCGCAATCGCCACCCGCGTTTGCAATAAAATTAGTTATTATTATGATGACCATTAAGCAGATAGAGGTGACCGTGGGGGAGATTACTCGCGGATATGTCAACAATGACGAACAGGGCGTGCGAGGCTATGACGGCCTCCTCGACATCCGGCCACCTTACCAACGTGAGTTTATCTACAACGAGCGCGAGCAGCAGGCCGTTATCGACACTGTGCTCAAAGGCTACCCGCTCAACGTGATGTACTGGGTAAGACGCGGCGAGGACGCCGAGTGCCCCTATGAGGTGATGGACGGACAGCAGCGCACTCTGTCGCTCTGCGAGTACGTCGCCGGAAAATTCAGTTACGACTTCAAGGCGTTCTTCAATCAGCCCGCCGACGTGCAAAAGAAAATTCTCGACTACCGCCTAACCGTGTACGTCTGTGAGGGCGAGCCGAGCGAGAAACTCGCGTGGTTCCAGACCATCAATATCGCCGGAAAGCCGCTTAACGCACAGGAAATCCGAAATGCCGTCTATGCAGGCCCTTTTGTCACCGACGCCAAGCGGCATTTCTCAAAAAACAATTGCGGTGCCTATCGTTTGGGACGTGACCTGGTCAACGGCACGGCTATTCGGCAAGACTATCTCGAAAAGGCGCTGCAATGGATAGCCGAACACGAGACACGACAAGGCAACCCGCAGACCATCGTCGGCTATATGGCCGCACATCAGCACGACCCGAACGCCAATAACCTGTGGACTTATTTCCAAAATGTGCTCAACTGGGCTATCACCAACTTTGACCTCAAACGCTTCCGCAAAATCATGAAAGGACTTGACTGGGCATTGTGGTATGACCGCTATAGCGGCATCACGCTCGACACCAAAGCCTTGTGGCAGCGCATTGGCGAACTGATGCGCGACAGCGAGGTGCAGCGGTCAGGCGGCATCATCCCCTATGTGCTCACCGGCGACGAGCGCCACCTTGACCTGCGCGCATTCCCCGACGACATCAAACTCGCCGTGTGGGAGCGACAGAACCATCTTTGCGCAGTGTGCGGCAAAGAGTTTGATTTTGAGTTTATGGAGGGCGACCACATCACGCCGTGGCGAGAGGGAGGCCGCACCGTCGTCGACAACTGCCAAATGCTGTGCCGAGACTGCAACCGCCGCAAAGGCTCCAAATGAAACCCTATAATTATGAGTCCACTGTAAAAAGTCGCTTATTATTTTTAACCACGAATTTCCATGAATTATCCATGAATTTTAGACAGGAGAACATGAATCTTAAGAGAACATGAGTTTATTTTTATGGATAATTTATGGATATTTATGGATATTTATGTTAAAAATTATCTGCACTGTTTCCAACTTGTTTCAGGCTTTGTAGACTTCGGTGCCGTCGATGATGGTGGCGAGGATTTTGGCCTGTTCCACCTTATCGAGGTCGTCGTGGAGGAAGTCGCAGTCAGACACCGTCATGTTGGCAAGTTTGCCGACCTCGATCGAGCCCATGCGATGCTCCTGATGCCATGCGCGGGCCACATTGATGGTCATGGCGCGCAGCGACTGCTCGCGAGTGATGGCCTGGCCGAGGTTGCGTTGCGTGTCGATGTCGCCGAACAGTTCCTTTGGCGCCTTACGGGTCTCGGCCATCCAGATGCTGTAACGGACGTTCATCATGGGCGAGACGGGATAGTCGGAATGGAAGACCACGTTTGCGCCGGCGTCAAAGAATGACTTGATCGGGTAGGCTTGATCGGCCAGTTCCTGTCCCACATATCTCACCTCTTGCTCATAGACGCCGGGGACCTTGGGCGACCATAGCGGCGCGACGGCCGGCACCGAGCCGGTGGCCGCCATGCGGCGGATATCCTCGGGGGCCACATAGTGCAGATGCGCCAGCACGTTGCGTTGGTTGAGGTCGCCGGTAATCCGCTGGGCATCCTCGATGCAGTCGAGCATAAAGCGCGTGGCGCCGCCGCCCTCGCTGTGGACGTGCACGGCGAGTCCCTCGGCATCGGCGGCGACAATCATGTCCACCATCTTGTCGTGGTCGTTGAAGCGCTCCACGCCGTGGTAGCCGGGCTCGTCGAGGTAGTCTTGGTTTTGCCAACCGGTGTGAGCCTCGGTCACGCCGTCAAGGAAAGCCTTGAGGCCGATGATATGGAAATACTCGCCGCTGATTGTCGCGCGCTGGGCGACAACGCGCGCTACCTCGGCCTTGGGGTCATCGACGTTGTCGTTGACATACATGTAGGCGTAGGTGCGCAACTTCAACTTGCCTTCTTTCTCCAACTCGTGGTAGGCTTGTGGCGAGAGACGGTAGGCGACCTCAGCGCCGGCATCGCCAACGGCGGTGAAGCCGCTCTTGATGGCGAAGTCCTGCCAGGCGAGCAGATAGGCTTTGGCGTCGTCTAATGAGGTGGGTAGGCGCGGAATAATCTCAAAGACCGGGTTCTCACAGATGTAGCCGTCGGGCTCGCCGTCCTCGTCGACGTGCACCATCTCATATCCGGTACTTTTGGCGTAGGCCGCGTCGATGCCGGCCCACTGCAGCGCCTTGGTGTTGAGCAGGCACGAATGACCGCCACCGGTCTGCATAATCAGCGGCTTATCGGGACAAATCTCGTCCAGATAAGCCTTGGTGACGTACTGCTCGTTCTCGACCCATCCGGCGGCGAGGTAGAGTTCGCGTTGCGGGTTGGCAGCGATAAACTCTTTGATAATCTCGCGGTAGCGGTCATAGTCGGTGATGCTCACCTGCGTCAGGTTGGCCTGACCGATGGCGCGCGCGCCGGCCAGATGGCCGTGGCAGTGCGACTCGAGGAAACCAGGGTAGATGAAATTGTCACCATAGTCCAGCACTCGGGCGTCGGCCGCCGCAAAGCGCTTGGCCTGCTCGGCATCGCCGATATACGCAAACACTCCGTCCTTGACTAATGCGGCCTTGGCAAAGGGCCTTTTCTCATCCATGGTGATGATGTTGCCAAGAATAATCGTCTGTTTCATGTCGTCAGTATGTTTTTAAGTCTGAATGGCTTTTGCTCCTACAAAAATAGGTAAAAACCGTCTAACCACATTGCCTCACGCGCGCTTCAACTCTGATTTTGCTGATTTTGAAACATTATTGCCGATTTTAAAAGTCTTCTCGCGATTGCGATCCGCTCACACCATTAACTATAGACAATTCAATCTTAGTAAGGAGATTCGGGATTATCCTGAAAAAATGTAAATAATTCAAAAAAAATGCTTACGACACAATGCCGTTTCAACAAAAGATAGTAAATTTGTGAAGTCAAAAAATAGGTGCGATGATCACGCAGATTTACAACGGAACCATACTCACGCCGCAGGGGTGGGTCAAAGGCGGCTCGGTCGTCATTGACGACACACGCATCGCCGAGGTTACCAAGAGTTGCCACATTCTGCCCGGCGCCGACAGCACCGTCGATGCCGGCGGTTGCTATATTGTGCCCGGCGGCATCGAACTGCATTGCCACGGCGGCGGCGGCAGCGACTTTATGGAAGGGACCGTAGAGGCCTTCAACACCGCCGCCAAAGCGCACCTCAAGCACGGCACGACAGCAATCTTCGCAACACTGTCAAGTTCCACCCTGCAACAGATGGAGGCCGCATGCCACGCGTGCCAATCAATCATGGAGAGCGACCCCACGACAACCATCATGGGACTGCACCTTGAGGGCCCGTACTTCAACCCACGCAAAGCCGGTGCGCAAGACCCCACCATCATCCGCCTGCCCGACGTCAAGGAATACCGCCACATCGTTGAGGATTTTGACTGCGTGCGCCGCTGGGACGTCGCGCCGGAATTGCCGGGTGCCATCGGCATGGGGCGCTATATCACCGAGAAAGGCATTATCGCCGCCATCGGCCACACCGCCGCCGAATATCCCGATGTGCTTGCCGCTGTTGACGCCGGCTACACCCACGCCACGCACTTCTATAATGGTATGCCGGGCTTCCACAACGTGCGCGAGTTTAAGCACGCCGGCACCGTCGAGAGTGTCTACTTGATGCCGGACATGACCGTTGAGGTCATCTGCGATGGCATCCATGTGCCCGCCACGCTGCTCAAACTGGTCTACCGCATGAAAGGCGTGGAGCGTACAGCATTGATTACCGACGCCCTCGCCGTGTCGTGCAGTAACAGTCAACGCGCCTTCGATCCGCGCGTGATTATCGAGGACGGCGTGTGTAAACTCTCGGACCGCAGTGCTCTGGCCGGCAGCATAGCCACTATGGACAGACTAATCCGCACGATGGTTTCTCAAGCCGAAGTGCCGCTGAGCGACGCTGTGCGTATGGCCAGCGAGACCCCGGCACGCATCATGGGCATCTATGACCGCAAGGGCTCGCTGCAACGCGGCAAGGACGCCGACATCCTGCTGCTCACTCCGGACCTCGACCTGCAGGACGTCTACTCGTTGGGCCGCCGCGTGTGACGTCATCCTTCCTTTTTTAAGAGATAAAAAACAATTAAAAACAAGTCCTTTAAACAATAGGACTTGTTTTTAATTGTTTTTATTGACTTTATCGCTGCTCCCCTCCTTTAGGAGAGGGCAGGGAGTGGGGAGACGTTACTCGGCGGCGACAGCCTTGAGGATAGCCACGGTGAAGTCCCAGAACTTCTGCACAGCGGGAATGTGGACGCGCTCCTTGGGCGAGTGCACATCACGCAGCGTGGGGCCATAAGAAATCATGTCCATATTGGGGCACACCTTCAGGAAGAGGCCACACTCCAAGCCGGCATGAATAGCCTCCACAGTAGGCTCGACGCCATAGAGGTTCTTCCACTCGCGGATGGCGATGTCGAGGATGTGGTTGTTGGCCTTGGGAGCCCAACCCTGATAGCCATCGGTGTGGCGCACGCGCGCGCCGCCCAGTTTGAAAGTCTGCTCAATGCGGTGGGCGATGTCAAACTTGCGGCTCTCAATGGCGCTGCGCTGCGAGGTGACAACCTCAATGACGTTGTCCTTGACCTTGATGCTGGCCAGGTTGGTGCTGGTCTCAGTGAAGTGCGGAATCAGCAGGCTCACGCTCACCACGCCGTGCTGGGCGACAAAAACAGTGTTGATTACGGCCTGAGCCACTTTCTTCTCAATGACGCAGCAAGGTGCGTCGACACTCTGGCAAGTGATTTCCATCGTGGGCTCGGCAACCGCGTACTCGTCCTTGAGGTCGGCGCTGGTGGTATTGAACGCCACGGCAAGAGCCTCCTTGTCGGCGGGACGGACACCGATGATAGCCTCGGCATCGTGTGCGATAGCGTTGCGCAGGTTGCCGGCGTCGATTGTGGCCAACTCAAAGTCCACCTTCTGCCCCACTTCCCACAGCAGGCGGCAGAGCAACTTGGTGGCGGCGCCACGCTCCAGACAGATGTCGGTGCCGCTATGGCCACCCTGCATCTTGGCGAACTTCACCTCAAACCATTCGAGGCCTGCGGGAGCGGCTTCGGACTTGAAGTCAAACTCGGCGATAGTGTCCACACCGCCGGCACAACTCATCGTGATCACGCCGTCGTCCTCACTGTCGAGGTTGAGCAGATAGTCACCGCTGAGCATTCCCTCACCCACGTTGCTGGCTCCCGTCAGACCGGTTTCCTCATCAACGGTGAAGAAAGCCTCGAGCGGGCCAACCTTCAATTCCGGGTCGATCATTGCGGCAAGCGCGCCGGCCATACCCATACCGTCGTCTGCGCCGAGTGTTGTGCCGTCGGCACGCAGCCACTCACCCTCCACGATGGTGCGGATGGGGTCGGTATCGAAGTTATGGTTGCTCTCCTTGTTCTTCTCGGCCACCATATCCATGTGGCCTTGCAGAACCACCTGCTTGACGTGTTCCAGGCCGGGGGCCGCTGGGCGGAATATAGCCACGTTGCCGATGGCGTCTACCTTGTATTCCAAATTGTGGTCCTGGGCGAACTTCACAAGCCACTCACGAATCTTGTCCTCCTTCTTTGAGGGGCGGGGCACCTGGTTAATCTGGTCGAAGATACTCCACACCAGGGCCGGCTTCAGGTCTTTGATTGTCATAATAATTGATAATATTTTAATGGTTCTAAAAGTCGGTTATTTGCTAAAAAAACCTAAATCAGTCGTAAAAGTACATAAAATTTCTGATACTACTCGCATAATTTAGAAAAGAGTTGTATTTTTGCACAAAATTTAACTTACTTGTGATAGCGACAGTGATGATAGTGGTGGCACTAGTGGCCATCGCGGTGGTTCTATTGGGGGTGAAGATTTTCTTCGTTAAAGGCGGTCGCTTCCCCAACACCCACATCCACGACAACGCCGAGATGCGTCGTCGGGGCATCACCTGCGCCCGCGACAAAGAGTTCTATGACAACTGACTAAAAGGTTGAGAGGTTGAGGGTTGAGAGGTTGAGCCATTTGCTATCGCAAATGGGAAGGATTGTAAAACAATACTATTATCCCCGAGCGCGATAGCGCGAGGCTCAACCACTCAACCACTCAACCACTCAACCACTCAACCACTAACGACAATATTATCAATATAACGACATGAGAAAACTGACTAATGTGGCGCTCATAGCCGCCACAATGATGCTGGCCATGGCCTGCAACAGCAAGCCGGCACCTGCTTCCACAGCCGGTAGCGGCGGTTCCACAGCCACTCCGAGCCTGCGCATCTGCTACATTGACGAGGACTCAATCCTCAACAATTACAATCTGGCCAAGGACATCAACGAGGCGATGCTTCGCCGCCAAAACCAGTTTGACGCAGCCCAAACGCAGCGCGGCAACGCCATCCAAAAGTTTGCCGGCGAGATGCAGAACAAGTATCGCAACAACGGCTACCTCACCGAGGAGAGTTACAACGCCGATGCCGCCAAACTCGACAAGATGCAGAAAGATGCCGAAAACTACCTCGGCTCGCTGCGCCAGAGCATCGAGAGCGAACTCGCCCAAAGTCAGAACCAACTGCAAGATTCCATCACTAACTTTATGAAGGACTATGCCGTTGAGAAGGGCTTTGATGTTGTGTTGCGCAAGAGTGCCACAGTTTACATTAACAACGCTTACGATGCCACCGATGACGTGGTTGCCGGCTTGAACAAACGCTACGTTAAAGTCGAGAAAAAGTAAAATAGAGGTTGAGGGGTTGAGGGTTGAGAGGTTGAGCCTCGCGCTACCGCGCTCGGGAAAAGACACTTATTCCCGGTTGCGATAGCAAACGGCTCAACCTCTCAACCCTCAACTTCTCAACACTTCAACCTTTCATCATGGGATTTATTGACGACCGAAAACGGCACATAGCGGAACTGGAGACTGAGCGCGCTGTGCTCGTGGGACTCATCACGCCACAACAAGACGAGGCCAAGTCGCGCGAATATCTTGACGAACTCGAGTTCCTCGCCACTACGGCCGGTGCCGTGACAGTCAAGCGGTTCACACAGCGCATGGACGCGCCCAACCGCGCCACCTACGTCGGCAAAGGCAAACTGGAGGAAATCGCCGCCTTTGTAGGCGCGAGCGACATCGCCCTCGTTGTCTTTGACGACGACCTCTCGCCAAAGCAGGTTGCCAACATCGAGCGCGAACTGAAAGTGAAGGTACTCGACCGCACCACGCTCATCCTCGACATCTTTGCCAAGCGCGCCCAGACGGCCAACGCCAAGATGCAAGTCGAACTCGCGCAGTACCAATACCTGCTGCCGCGACTCACCGGTATGTGGACCCACCTCGAGCGACAGCGAGGCGGCATCGGAATGCGAGGCCCGGGCGAGGCGCAGATTGAGACCGACCGCCGCATCATCAAGACCAAAATCGCCTTGCTGCGGCAACGTCTGGCCGAATGGGACCGCCAGAAGGTAATCCAGCGGCGCAACCGCGGCAAACTCACTCGCGTGGCCCTGGTGGGTTACACCAACGTGGGCAAGTCCACGCTGATGAACGTGCTGAGCAAGAGTGAAGTGTTTGCCGAAGACCGCCTGTTTGCCACGCTCGACACCACTGTGCGAAAGGTTGTCATCGACAACCTGCCGTTCCTGCTCACCGACACAGTCGGCTTTATCCGCAAGTTGCCCACCCACCTCGTGGAGTCGTTCAAAACCACGCTCGACGAAGTGCGCGACAGCGACCTGCTGGTTCATGTGGTCGACATCAGTCATCCGCAGTTTGAGGAACAGATTGACGTGGTGACACGCACCCTTCAAGACGTTTGCGAGGCGGCCGACAAGCCGGTCATCATGGTCTTTAATAAAGTGGACAAATTCAGCCATGTGCCCAAAGACGAGGACGACCTGACGCCACGCAGCCGCGAGAACATCCCTCTGGAAGAATTACAGCAGACGTGGATGGCACGGTTGGAGGGCAATTGCGTCTTTGTCTCGGCACGCACCGGTGCCGGCATCGACAGCCTCAAGGCGATGCTCTACGACCACGCGCGCCGCATCCATGCCGAGCGTTACCCCTACAACGACTTCCTCTTCCAACACTACGACGACCTTTAAACGCCCCAATTCACAGAATCCAAAAATCCACAACCTTGAGAGCTCACGAGAATTTTCGAAAATTAATCTCCCGTGAATTTTCGTGAAATTTCGTAAATATTTTATTTGCTGTGTTTTATCTACAATTAATTTCACGATAATTCACAGAAATTCACGGGATAAGATTAAAATTTTTCGGAAATTCTCGAGAATTTTCGAGAGGAAATATCGAGCCCAGCTGAATTAAGGAGTATTACAAATGCCCGTTCGTGGCCGGCAATACGCTATTGCTAGCCACGAACACCATTTTTCACCCACTCATGGCCATAAATGCGCTATTGTTAGCCACGAACACCATTTTTCAACGGTTTGTGGCCGGCAATACGCTATAATTGGAAAGATTTGTGATAAGCCTAAAATCCGCAACTCGTTGTCTGCCTGCCCAAGATTAAAATTCCTCTCGTCTATTTCCGTCTATTTCCGTCTATTATTCTCACGAAAAATCCGTAAAATGGCCAGGCCAAGGCCAGGCCCTACAAAGGATAAAAGACTCAAGTTTTTGATGTAAAAGTGATTGATAGTCATGTTAATAATAAGCGGTTACTTGTAGGGGCAGAATAAATTCTGCCCCTACATTTCTCACAACCATCAATTTATCTACTTTAGAAACTTGGATAAAAGATACTGAAAGATTTCCCGTGCGACTGCGCAGCAGATATATTTGGTGCATATCGTTTTTTTGACTATCTTTGCCACATATCCCTAACGAGTAATATGATTTCACGACTCAAGTTATTGATAGCGGCGATAGTTATCGCGCTGGGCACCAACGCCCACACGTTTGAGGCCGACACCGTGGGCGGTGTGTTCCGCCTCGACGGACAGCCGTTCATCATCAAGGCTGCCGAACTCCACTACCCGCGCATTCCGCGACCCTACTGGGAGCACCGTATCAAAATGTGCAAAGCGTTGGGCATGAACACGATTTGCCTTTATGTTTTTTGGAACGTCCACGAGCAGGTTGAGGGGACATTTGACTTCACCGGCCAGAACGATGTGGCCGAATTTTGCCGCCTGGCACAAAGGCACGGCATGTGGGTTATCGTCAGGCCCGAGCCATACGTGTGCGCCGAGTGGGAAATGGGTGGACTGCCGTGGTGGTTGCTCAAGGCCGATATACCCTTGCGCAGTTGCGACAAACGCTTCATCGATCATGTTCGCCGCTTTGAGAACGAGGTCGGCCGCCAACTGGCGCCGCTCACCATCAACAACGGTGGCCCTATCATCATGGTGCAGGTCGAGAACGAGATGGGCTCCTACGGCACCGACCCCGAGTACGTGGCCGCCGTGCGTGACATCGTCCGCCAGGCGGGCTTTAATGGTGTGACACTCTTCCAATGCGACTGGTCAAGCAATTTTGAGCAAAATGCCCTGCCGGACTTGCTGTGGACAATGAACTTTGGCACCGGCAGCGACGTCGACAAGGAGTTTGCGCGCCTGCGCGAGTTGCGGCCACGCACGCCGCTGATGTGCTCGGAATACTGGAGCGGGTGGTTCGACAAATGGGGTGCGGCCCACGAGACACGACCCGCCGATGAGATGGTGGCCGGCGTCAGTCACATGCTCGAGGGCGGCATCTCCTTCTCGCTCTATATGACCCACGGCGGCACATCCTTTGGCCACTGGGCCGGAGCCAACAGTCCGGGCTACGCGCCCGATGTGACGAGTTACGACTACGATGCCCCTATCAACGAGTGGGGTCTGCCCACCGACAAATTTGATCGGCTGCGCGGCGTGCTACTGCGCGACAACCCATTGGCTATGATAGAGGCAGTGCCCGAACCGCCGCATCCGATAGTCTCCCTACCGGCGCTGCGTCTCTCCGACCACGCGCCACTACACGCTGCCGCCACCGGCTCGATTCACAGCGAGCGTCCCCTAACGTTTGAGCAGATGGATATGGGCTTCGGAGCCGCAATCTACACCGCCACACTCGCCGATGCAGCCACCGACAGCACCACGCTCGACGTGCCCGGCTGCCACGACTGGGCTCGCGTAACGCTTGACGGTCGGCCGGTGGGCACGCTCAACCGCGCCAAGGGTACCACGACGCTGCGCCTGCCGCCACACGCTGCCGAAGCCCGCCTCGAGTTGCTTGTGGAGGGAATGGGACGCATCAACTTCGGTCGCGGCATTAACGACCACAAGGGCATCATCGGCGATGTTTCAGTCAATGGCAGGGCTGTCACCGACTGGGACATCGCGTTGCTACCCGATGAGTATAGTGTTGCCGCAAACGCCTTCCTCAATACACAACAAGACGCGCCCGCCGGCAAGGCCGGATACTACCGCGGCACATTTGTCACCGACAGCCTGCACCGCATTGGCGACACGTTCCTCGATCTCAGCCATTGGGGCAAGGGGCAGGTATGGGTCAATGGCCACGCGTTGGGCCGATTCTGGCACATCGGGCCGCAGCAAACGCTCTACCTGCCGGGGTGCTGGTTGCAGGAGGGAGAGAATGAGGTCGTAGTGCTTGACCTCATTGGTCCGGAAGGCGAACCTACCATTGCCGGCCTCGCAGAGCCCATACTCGACCGCCCGGGCAAAGCAGAGGCAACTATCGCCGCCACACGCCCCGTGCTCCACGACTGGGACGTGGCCATGACGATGGATATTGCGGCCGGCAACAACTGGCAAACGTTCGAGTTGGCAAAACCACTCTTCGGCCGCCTCATCATCATCGAGTGTTCCCAAGTATGGAACGAAGGCGATGCGCCCGCCATCGCCGAAGTGCGCGTCATCGACAGCAACGGCAACGACATCGACCCGTCGCGATACACCGTCCACTACGTCGACAGTGAGGACTTTGCCGCCGGCAACAACAACGCCACCAAGGCGATCGACCTCCAGGAGAGCACTCGATGGCAAGCAGCGACCGGCTCTTCCCTGCCCCAACTGATTGTTATCGACCTCGGCACCGACCTCGAAGTCACAGCCTTGCGTCTGCTTTCCACCGGCACCCTCAAAACCGCCCGCCTCTACCTCCGTTAAACTCGCGCCCTTATAGCAATTTAAAAGACAAGAGAACAAGAGAGCCGTTTTTACGAAAACTGAACTCTCGTTCTCCTGTCTTTTTTAGATGGTGATATCTGGCTCTATAACGACTTGATGGTCTCCAAGTCTAATCTTGTGATAGAGGCAATCATTTCCGGCGCAATATCATTTGCTTTCATCTGACGCGCCATCTCAGCGACAGCCTCGGCGCGGCCTTCGGCGCGACCCTCGACGCGGCCTTCGGCGCGACCTTCGGCGCGACCCTCGGCGCGACCCTCGGCGCGACCCTCGGCACGACCCTCGGCACGACCCTCAAGGATAGCCGTTTCATATTGGACCCGCCACGAGCGCATATAATCCAAATGGTCATCGTAAGCGGCACGGTCGGCCGGCGACAATGACTCTATGCGCATCCGCTCGCGTGCTTCTTGAAGTCCGGGAGCGGTGGCGTCAGCAGGAATCTCACTATTGCTCAAGAAGTAAATCCATTGGTCAAGCGGAGTGCGCGACCATCGGTCAAAGTCATTTGCCTTGAGGATGTAGTACTCCGGAAAGATGTCACACACCTTCTCTACACCAAACTTTTCTTGCTGCACATTACTCAGATTGAGGATGTCACCATCGTGAATACCTCGAAACTCGGTGGTGCCGCGATAAACAGTATCTGTACCAACACCAAGGTCAAAATACACGATATTAATACTGTACACTTTGCGTAGCCGCTCATACTCATCGCCTTTGTTCAGATATTCTGTTGTGACCTTACTTGTGGCAAAGAGCATCCGTTGGAAGAAGTCATACTCGTTGTTATTCTGCACCTCAATGATATAGAGAGCCCCGTCAGCATCCTCTGCCAGAATGTCGACACGATTCTGTTTCTCGCCTTCTCTGGCGCGATTGCTCTCGCTCTCAAGAAGACGGTTAATCTTGAGGTCTTTTTCAAGCAAAGTGCTGATGAAGCCCTCAAGTACACCATAATTGGCCTTGTCGCGCAACAAGCGCTTCATCGCCCAATCAAATCTAATCAATTTCGGTTCTCTTTCCATAATACCACATTTTATACCCCGCAACTTTGCTATGGGGCTGATAACCTGATTGCAAATATACGACTTTTCTTTGAAAACCGCAACAAATATAACCGGAAGTTTTTAAATTGTTTGTAACATAACCATTTTTAGAAACTTGAACAAGAGCCGCAACAAATCCATACCTTTGCAGAGCGAGGTGGATATCGCGCGTGGCACGATATTTGCTTAACAAGGTTGATATTTATATCTATTGATAAAGAAAACTTTATTCTACAACGATATGTCTTGCTTTAGAGTATTACTGGCGGTCATCTTGCCGCCGTTGGCCGTGATTGACCGCGGTTGCGGATCAATCATCATCGTCACGTTGCTCACCCTCTGCGGTTGGGCACCCGGCGTCATCGGCGCCCTGGTCATCCTCAACAAGAACGAATGACCGGGGCGCAGAATCTGGAATTGACGAGAGGCGGCATCAGTTGAAGCCGACGTTGAGCCGGGTGCTCTCCAAGCGCTCGCCGTCGCAGTAGGCGGCGATTGTCTCTACTACATCCTCTGGGGTGCCGTGCAAAATCGTGCCGATGGCGTAGTGGCGCGCGATATTCTCGATTTGGCCGCCGCTAAAGTCGTAACGGTCGGCAAGTGTGAGCGCTTGAGCCTCGTCAAGCGCCGGTATCATCGTCCGCCAGATACTCGCACGAGCCTCGGCGGTGGGCATGTCGAACTTGATTTTGTAGAGGAAGCGACGCTCAAAAGCCTTGTCGAGGTTTTGGACAAGGTTGGTGGTGGCGATTAGAATACCGTCCAGGTCTTCCATCTCCTGGAGGATAATGTTTTGGATAGCGTTCTCCATCTTGTCCACGGCGCGCTGCGCCCCCTCCTGACGGATGCCAATCACCGCATCGGCCTCGTTGAAGAGAAGGATAGGCGCCACATCACGTTCCTTGACGATGGCACGGTAGCGGTCAAACACCTGCTTGATATTCTTCTCGCTCTCCCCCACCCACATACTCTTGATTTGAGAGATGTTGACCTGGAGAATGTCGCGACCGGTGCGACGCGCCAACTGCAGAACAGTCTCGGTCTTGCCCGTACCGGGAGCACCGTAGAACAAACACGCGAAGCCATAGCGGAACCCGCTTTTCTTCAACCGGCTACGCACGTCGTTGTAGCGGTCCTGGTCAAGCAGACTGCCCAACTCATCTACACGCTCGGTCACTCGATCGCCGTAGAACAACTCCTTGTGCTCTATCTCGGCCGCACGGAGCATATCGCCGCTGTTTCGATCCTGCTGGCGGGCAACAAGGTTGAGTTCGCCGAGCAGTTCGCGCTTTGCCGACATTGTGACACGCATTGACGAGCGGTCTTCAAAGCCGTCGCTATTGTTGAATTCGATTAACTTATGCACAAAAAAGGGATGACGACCGGTGCTAAGGCGATTTTTCACTCTAGCCCACGTAGACCGGCGGTCATAAAGGGAGTCCAAGTCGTGGTGGCAGATGTGGTCGTCACCGTTATTGACAAACAAGTGGCAGAACATCACCAGCAGCATCATGTCTTCGTCGCCAAGTTTCATGGCACGGACCTTGCGCACAAACTCCAACTCGCGGTTGCTGTCAAAGAGTTCGTTAACGCGCTGCACCGCGCCTTCAAAGGTCAGATAGTCGCTCTCGCGCAAAGTAAAGATTTGCTCAACCTCGACAAAAAGCTCAGCGCAGTCCATGTGTCCCAGGTCACGAGGCTTAAAGGACACGTCATCACTAAACGCCTTCACCACCTCGGACGGCACTCTGAAGGCGAGATAACTGTTGCGGTGACGGCAAGCGATGAACCGTCGACGCTCCAATTCCTCAAAATCATTGATATGCCTGAGCAGCACCACGTTGCGACATTCCAGCAACTCGCCCAACTCGCCCAACGATGTTTCATCGTTCATGCCACAACGCTCAATGAGCAGCGCCAGCATCACACTTTGCTCGCGAGTGATGCCCATCTTCTTTGAAATGTAGTTGATTGGCTTGGCGGCCTTGCGATAGAACTCGCCGCTCAACGCCGAGCCGCTTGCCTTGTCCACGATTTGCTCAACCGCATTGAGCAATGTCATCTTCCTTGTTGTTGTTGCCATAATTATTTTGATTTCTTTTTAGATATATATGTAATTTGTTTAAAAAATTTAATTGTTAATTGCATTTTCCGCGGCAAAGATACAATAGTGGTGCGCAATCTTTTTGCGCAATTTGTCTCCGTGCAAATTTTATGCCGCAAAAGTATGGCGGGGGTGCGCCAAAACTCGGCACACCCCCGCCATCTTATCGAAATGAACCAAAATGTTAGAAAACTGGAGATGTTTCAGGATATTTTACTTGTTAAACTTGTTATAGGCTCGCTGCAACTTTGCGGCGTATCCGGCCACCTGACGGCCACCGTTATAAGCCCTGGCAAACGCGCGCCAATTGTGGGCCTTAACATAACCCACCAATCCGGCGCGCTCGATGAAATGGGCAAACAACTCCAATTGTTCACGCTCGCTCTCCTTGTTGCGCTTCACGTACTCCTCCACGCTCTTGCAGCCGCACAACTTGTAGTTGAAGCCGCCAATCTGGAACATTCCCCAAAAGGTAGCCTTCAGTGCCAACTCGCGGTCCACCTTGCACGCGGCATCCAACCGCGCGTGTTGCGCGGCCACATAGCCGCCGTGGCGCTTGCTGTTTACAGCCGCAAACGCCACCGGCGCCGTCTTGCGTGCAGCGGCCTCGCTGATGCCGGCCTTACGCAAGAAGCGCTTGAACACGCTCAAGTCAAAGTTGATTGTCGCGCGCCCCTGGGCGTCAAACCCATGTCCGCCACCCTCAATCGCCGCCAACGCTTTGATTGCCGCCACATCTATATCCAGTTCGGCGGCCACCTCTCGGTAGTCTTGCTCAGTGAGCGACCGTTGGGCGCTCAACGGCATCATCGCCGCAAGCAGCCATAGCACAATTGTCAAGTAAATCTTGCTTCTCATAGTATTTCGGTTTTATATATATTCATCGCTCAATCTCTCCAAGATAGGGGACCTCGGAGTCCATATCAATCCGGCGAAGGTATAGCCCGAGGAAGTAGCGAATCACATCCTGCTTCTTGCGGTCCTTCATACCGTCGTAACGCATCTGCAAGTCATGATATGGGGCGAGCAACTCGCTCATCGTCTTGTCGTTGAGTTTGAACACCTGACCTTGTTCAAAGTCCACCCAATATAACTCGGGCTCGTTGAACGTGTCGTCGTTCCAGAACGAGGCCGTGGGCCGCGCATGCTCTATCATCACAGCCTTGTCGTTGAACAGCATGGGCGCATAACCGGCCAGTTCGCTCACGTTGCCATCAAAGTGACGTTTGATGCGCTCGGTGTTAATCATCCAAATCGAGTCACCGAGTGCCACGGCCACCGCGTCACTGTAGAGCATGCTGTTCACGTCGTCGCGGTCGCCGTCAAAGTAAACCTCCCATGGTGTCTCCACATAAATATACGGGTCGACCAAACGCACGTCACAGCGACCTTGAGCCACCGCGCTCCATGAGTTATACACCATCAGCGTGTCGGTGGGTTCGGCACTCACGGCCATTGCCACCGCCGCAATTACAATTAAAAGGAAATATCTCATTTACTGTCGTTAGTCATTAGTCGTTAGCCGCCAATCATTAGCGGTCTTTCTGAAATGCAAAGGTAACACATTCTTGAGAAAGGGACAACGAATTTAAAGAATTTAACGAATTTTCGGGGCGTACACTTGCACAATAGTTCGGTAATTTTTGGGGTTAGCGTCAATTCTCGTCTATAACAACGTCAATTTCCGTCTATCTTAATTATTTTAGACAAAAAATTGACGATAATAGACGTTGTTATAGACGAAAATAGACGCGAAACAATTATTTTGGGGTTAGCGTCAATTCGCGTCTATAACATCGTCAATTTCCGTCTATCTTAATTATTTAAGACAAAAAATTGACGATAATAGACGTTGTTATAGACGAAAATAGACGCGAAACAATTATTTATAGCACTTCTTCATTTTTTTTACCGAAGTATTGCTTGCAGAAAACAGTTTTTTTTGCTATTTTTGCAAGATGATTACTAACTCTCTAAAACGATATCGACTATGAAGAAATTGTTACTTATCGCAGCCGTGGCCTCGCTCAGCCTGAGCGCCACCGCCCAGAAGCGTGTTAACCTGAGCACCTACAATGGCACCCAGGTCGAGAAGTTTGCCGGCCAAACTTGCGCCGTTGATGTCAACCGCTATATCCTTTCCGGTTGGAACACACTGTGCTTGCCCATGGACGTCAGCGCCGACCAACTCAAGGCGGCACTCGGCGCCGACTACCGCCTCGAGCGACTCGTGGCCGTGGAGCAGAGCGGACGTGAGATTATCCTCACCTTTAGCGACTGCAAGGCCGATGGCATCAAGGCCGGAGCACCCTACATCCTCTATTTCGCCGGAGAGACCGGCAACAAGAAACTGAGCCTCACAACCGAGTTGACGAGCAATGTCAAGCCGCTTTCATTCACCACCGCCGAGGGTGTGGAAGTAACTATGAGCGGCGCAGCGGTTAAGACCGACGGCCGTGGCAAGTATGGTATCCTCGCCATTGACAACAGCGACGCCCGTTTCACGAGCGTGGACGGCGACAAGGTGTTTTATGCCACCCGTTGCTATGTCACCACCAGCGGTGCCGGGCAGTATGAACTCAAGACCCGTCACACGGACAGCAACGAAATCACCGGCATCGCCGACATCGCGGCAGCCGATGAGGTGCTGGACGTCTTCAACCTGATGGGACAGCGAGTGGCCGCCGGAGTGCGTGCAGCCGACGTGAACAACCTGGAGCCTAACATCTACGTTGTCAAGGGCCGCAAGATTCTTGTCAAGTAACTTAAAACGTTGAGAGGTTGAGAGTTGAGAGGTTGAGCCACTTGCTATCGCAAATGGGGATGTTGGCCATGGCGCGCCCCCGGCGCCGCCTCAACGACCTAGCCATTATCCCCGAGCGCGATAGCGCGAGGCTCGACCTCTCAACCCCTAACCTCTCAACCTTTATTTATAAACCTTAAAAAGACTGGGATTTACACTTATGAGAATGACAATGAAAACCATCATGGCGGCGACGCTCGCCATTACCGCTTGGCTGGTCGCGCCGGCCGGCGACCATGTGACCATTGTGGCCGTCAACGACACCCATAGCCAGATTGAGCCTGCCAGCGACGGACAAGGCGGCGTGGCGCGCCGCCGCGCCATCTACGACCACTACCGCGCCCTCAACCCCGAGGGTACCGTCGTGGTGCACGCTGGCGACGCCGTGCAGGGCTCCGTCTTTTTCACGCTCTATGAGGGCGAGGTAGAGTATGCTTTGATAGATAGCCTAGGTTACGACATGGTTATCTTGGGCAATCACGAGTTTGACAACGGCCTTGAGAGCCTGGCCAAGTTCTACAAGAACGTGAAGGCCACCCGCCTGAGCGCCAACTACGACATGAGCGGCACGCCGCTTGAGGGCATGTTCCAGCCTTACCGCATCATGCGCTTTGGCGACAAGAAGGTGGGCTTTTTCGGCATCAACATCACGCCCAAAGGCCTCATCGGCGAGAAGAACTATGAGGGCATGCATTACCTGCTCAGCAGCGATGTGGCCGACGCCACCGCCAAATATCTCAAGGAGGTCCAAAAGGTGGACTACGCCGTGATGATCAGTCACATCGGCTACGACAGTTATGACCCCACCGAGCCCAACGACACGACCATCATCCGCCGCAGCCACTACATCGACCTTGTCGTGGGCGGTCACAGCCACACCGTCATCAAGCCCGACAGCGAGTTTGACCGCATCCCCAACGCCGACGGCAAACTGATTGTCGTGGGACAGAACGGCAAGAGCGGCAAGCTCGTGGGCATCTATGACCTCGACCTCGAGACCGGCAAGGTGAGTTATAAGCACGAAGCCGTCAACGACAAATGGGACAACGCTGCACGCAAGTATGTCGCGATGGACAACTGGCTGAACCACTACCGTGCCGGAGTCGACTCTCTGATGAACAACCCGTTGTGCGTCAGCGACATGGAGTGGAAGAACGGCAACGATGCCAGCCAAAACTGGGTGTGCGATGTCACGCTTGACATCATCGGCAAAATCAGCGGCATCAAGAATGTTGACCTGGTGATTATGAATAAGGGCGGCATCCGCACCTCTATGCCGCGTGGCACCATCACCGAGGGGTTACTCATGTCTATGTTCCCCTTCGACAACCGTTACGTGGTGCTCGACATCATCGGCAAAGACCTCCTTGAGGCCCTCGACGTGATGGCCGGCCGTGGAGGCGATGCCCTGAGCCGTGGTATGGAGGTCACCTTCAACGAGGCCGGCAAGGTGACAAGCGCCAAACTCAAGGGCAAGAAGATTGACCCAAAAAAGCGCTACAAGGTGGCTACAATCAACTACCTAAGCGGTGGAGGCGACTATATGACGCCGCTCACCCGCGCCAACGTCATCTTCACCGACGAGGTCAAGTACGGCGACCACATCATCAACTATGCCCGCGAGATGGGTAAAGCCGGCAAGCACCTCACCACCGACGAGAAACCTCGCATGGTGAAAAAGTAAGTTTTAACAACTAGGGTTTCTAGACAACAATCTAGAAACCCTAGATAATCTAGAAACCCTAGGAATTCTAGAAACCCTAGGAATTCTAGGAACCCTAGGAATTCTAGAAATTCTAGGAACCAAACAACATGAAACGGATTTTGACTCTTGCAATTGCCGTGGCGACATGGCTGGCGGCGTCGGCGACGACACCGTCGCTGCTTCGTGCCACCGACAGCGCCGCTATGGAGCGATGGGTGGATAGCGTGATGAGCACACTCTCTCCCGAGCAACGTGTGGCCCAACTCATGATGGTAGCCGTCACGCCCAAGGGCGATGCGGCCACCAACGCTATTATCGACCGCATGGCTGCTTCCCTGCAGGTGGGCGGCGTGATTTACCACGAGAGCACCATCGCTGCCCAAGTGGCCGCCACCAACCGGTTGCGAGCCGCGGCGCGAGTGCCGATGCTTGTGGCCATCGATGGCGAATGGGGCGTGGCCATGCGCCTGCATGAGTTGAAACCGTTTGCCAAAAACCTGCGGCTCGGCGCCATCAACGATGAGAAACTGCTCTACGCCTACGGACGTGAGACAGCGAGGCAATGCCGGCTGCTGGGCATCCACGTTGACTTCGCGCCGGTGGTGGACGTCAACGACACGCCCGACAAGCCAACGCTCGACAACCGCTCGTTTGGCGAAAGCCCGGAGGCCGTCGCCGCCCACGCGGCCGCCTACGCGCGCGGACTGGAAGACGGCGGAGTGTTGTCGGTGTCGAAGCACTTCCCCGGCCACGGCGCCACCAGCGACGACAGCCACAAGATGCTGCCAACTATCAAGAAGTCGATGCGCGAACTCAACACGTGCGAGTTAGTGCCGTTCCGCCGATACTTTGACGCGGGCCTCGGCGGAGTGATGGTGGCCCACCTCAACGTACCGGCCATCGACAAGGACGTGGCGCCAACAACCTTCAGCCGTCGCTGCGTGACCGACTTGCTAAAGGGGCAACTGGGTTTTGAAGGCTTGATTTTCACCGACGCCCTCGGCATGCACGGGGCCGCTGACGCCGTGCCGGCAGGCAGTAGCGCGGCCGTCGAGGCGCTGGTGGCCGGCAACGATGTGCTACTCATGCCCGAACAGGTGGAGCAAGACATCAAGGCCGTGATGGCGGCAATCGCCGCCGGACGTGTCACGCAGGAACAGGTGGACGCGAGTTGCCGCAAGCAACTGCGCTTCAAATACGCGCTCGGACTGACGCGCGACACGGCACCAATCGACACCACCAATCTCAAGCAGCGACTGCAGACGCCCGAAACGCTCGCCTTGCAGGACGAACTGGTGGCGGCATCAATCACCATCGCTAAAAACAGCAAGAACTTGCTACCCGTGAGCCACCTCGAGCGCCAGAAGATTGCCGTGGTGACCATCGGGCGACGCTCGCCGGCTGTCTCGAGCCGCGTGAGCGACTATGCGCGCGTCGACCTAACGTTGCACGTGCAGGACGACGAGTCGCTGCATGCAGCCACCGCAGCCCTCAAGAGCGGCGGCTTTACCACGGTCATCGCCGTGGCGACCGACGATGAGGCAGCGACGCGCGCGCTGGCGCGCGGCCTCACCTCGCGCGTCAAGAACGTGGCACTCGTCATCACGGCCACGCCATACAACATACGGCACTACGGCAGCGCACTCCACGACGCGCGCGCGCTGGTGCTGACCTACGACGCCGCCCCCACAGCCGTTGACCTGGCGGTGCAGACAATTTTCGCCGGCAACGCGGCTCGCGGCACGCTACCCGTGACGGTGCGCCCCGTTGGCGGTGGCAAGACCCTGCGGGTGGGCGCAGGCACACATTACGCCGCAACACGCCTCGGTTTCGCCTCGCCGGCCTCCGCGGGCTTCGACAACCGGCTGCTCCAGCAGATTGACTCGGTTGCACGCTACGGCATCGAGCAAGGCGCCTTCCCCGGTTGCCAAGTGCTGGTGGCTCGCCACGGCAAGGTGGTCGTCAACGGTGCTTGGGGACGACATGCTGTCGATGCCTCCACCCAGGTGACAACAGGCTCAATCTACGACCTGGCATCGGTGTCAAAGGCCACCGGCACCATCAGCGCCGTTATGAAAGTGTTTGACAACGGCGGCTTCGCCCTCGACGATGAGGCTTCAAAATATATCCCCGGCTTGCAGCGACCCGACAAGCGACACATCACCTTCCGCGAACTCCTTCTCCACGAGACCGGTATGCCGCCAAGCCTGAGCATGTGGGAGATGATGATGGACACCACCTCCTATAGCGGACGTCTCATCACCGGACAACGCGACGCCAACCATAACATCAAGGTGATGAATGGCGCCTGGGGCAACGACCGCGCCCGCCTGCGCCGCGACATCCTCTCGGCGGTGCCCACCGCCGACTTTCCCACCGCCATAGCACGTGACCTCTACGGTGGTCAGGCGACTTACCGCGCCGTGATGGACGGCATCTACAACGTGAAGTTGCTTGAGAAGCGCTACCGCTACAGTTGCCTCAACTTCTCGCTGCTGGCCGATGCCGTGCAGCGCATCAGCGGCGAGCGCCTCGACAATTTTGACCGCAAGAATTTCTTTGCCCCACTGGGCATGTGGCGCACGTGCTACCGTGCCGCCGACCACTTCCCGCTGAGCCAAATCGTGCCCACCGAGGTGGACACTTATCTGCGTCGCCAGCACGTCCACGGCTACGTCCACGACGAACTGAGCGCGTTCTCACTGGGTGTGCAGGGCAACGCCGGCCTCTTCTCGCCCGCCGTCGACCTGGCCAAACTGTTACAAATGTGGCTCAACGGCGGCACCTACGGCGGCGACCGCTTCTTGAGCGAGGCGACAGTCAAAGTGTTTACCACCGAGAAGAGCCTCACCAGCCACCGCGGCCTGGGATTTGACAAGCCCGTTATCGGCAACCCGGACGCCGGCAACACCTGCGCCGAGGCCGGGCCATCGGTCTACGGTCACACCGGTTTCACCGGCACGAGTTTCTGGGTAGACCCCGACAACGACATGATTTACATCTTTATGAGCAACCGGGTGTGTCCCACACGTGACAACCGAGCCTTCGGCCGAGTGAGCGCCCGTAGCAACATCCACTCTATCATCTATCAAAATTTGAAAAAATGAAACATTCGTTTTTACTAATCCTGCTTGCCGCGGCGAGCATGATGACCTCGTGCACCGACAAGCCGGATGCCACTATCCAAGCCAACCTGCCATTCACTGTCAAGGAGCCCGTTGAGGTGGCTCTTGTCAACATGGACGTTGAGGACGACACCGTTGCCCGCGCCATTATCACCGATAGCGTCCTCAACATTCCCGTGGCCAAGGTGGAGAAGCCTTTCATGGCGCGCATTGTCAACCTGCCGGTGTTTAACCGCATCGATCTGGTTGTCGAGCCGGGCGTTATTACCATCGATAAAGAGGGCAACGCCGGCGGCACCGTCCTTAACGAACGCCTGAAGGCATTGAATGATGAGTTTGAGAACTGCGAGACCGAAGAGGATTTTTTAGTCGAGATCAAAAAGGCCTACGCCGAAAACCGCGACAACACACTCGGCAAGTTTTTCTATTTCTACGTTATTTGGTACAGCGAGCCGACATTCGCCCAGGCCAAGGCGATGCTCGACACCGTTCCGGCCGAGTACCGCACCGCGCCACGCATCGTCAAGTTGCTGAAAACGCTTGAGACCGCCGAGAGCACCGTGGCCGGCAGCAAGTTTGTCGACTTCACTATCGAGCGTTGCGGCGGCGCGGAGCGTCTGAGCGACTTTGTGGGACGCGACGGCAAGTACACGATTGTTGACTTCTGGGCCAGTTGGTGCGGCCCGTGCCGCCGGGAGATGCCCAACCTCAAAGCGCTGTTACAAAAGTATGAGGCCAAACTGCAAATCATCGGCGTGGCGGTGTGGGACGAGCCGGACGACACGTTCAAGGCAATCCAAGAACTGGAGTTGCCGTGGCACGTGATGGTGAGTGACAAGAAACTCACCGAGCCCGCTGACCTCTACGGCGTCAACGGTATTCCCCACATCATGCTCATTGACCCGCAGGGCATAATCGTCTTCCGCGGCCTGCAGGGCGAGGAACTCGCCGACGCCGTTGCCAACGCCCTCAAGTAACCCATTAGTTTGTCCACGGTGGCTCGGCACCGCCCGAGCCACCTCCCTGCTATAATCCGAAATGAAGCGATTAATCTTGATAATGGCAGCCGCCACGGCACTCGCCGCCGCGGCCGAGCGACCGACCGAGAATGCCCTCACCCGACTGACAATCGACATCGCCGGACATTTCACCTTCAGCGGATATGCCATGGCCGGATGGGAATACCACGACACGGCCAACCCGTCAAACGAGTTTAAGGTGAACAAAATCATCTTGATGGCCAACGTCAAAATCATCAAAGGATGGAACGCCTTCCTGATGTTTGACGCCAAAGGAGCCACGCTGCATGAATACTGGACGAGTTACAGCGTCCGGCCGTGGTTCAACGTCAAACTTGGCCAATTCAAGACGCCTTTCACCATCGAGAACCCCATCTCGCCATCGCGCCTTGAACTCATCACCCAAACGAGCCTCGCCACCAACTATATGATTATCGGCGCCAGCCCCACAATGATGCCGGGCAGCGCGGGGCGCGACCTGGGGCTTACCATCTACGGCACCGCTTGGGACGGACGTGTATCCTACGACCTGGCGCTAATGAACGGCGAGGGGCGCAATAAGAGCGACCGCAACAGTTTCAAGGACATCGCGGCGCGCCTCACGTTGCGCCCGGTCAAGCAAGTCAGCGTGAGCATCAGCGGCATCCACGGACGCGGCCACCTCGACGACCCTGCAACCGTACCCACCCTGCGTGGCGTGGACGACAAAGGCAACTTCCGCCGCCAGCGTCTCGCCGTTGGCGCCACAGTCGATGTGCCGCACTTCAACGCGCGCGCCGAGTATATGTGGGGCCGTGATGGACGCGGAGAGGGCGACGTGAGCCGTGCCGCCTACGTCACCGCCGCGGCGACAGACATCGCCACAGCGGGGCTTGATTTCGTGGCAGGCTACGACCACCTTGAGCCAATGGGTAGCGCCACCGTCAACCGATGGCAGGCCGGCGTGCAATACTGGTTCTACCCCAGATGCCGCCTCCAGTTGGCCTACACCAACACCCACACCCGCAATGCCACGCCACTCGCCACCGAGAGTGCGATCCTAACCCAACTCCAAGTCGCTTTTTAAACTAAAACGACAAAAAATCGTCAAACAATTATCAAAATCCGAAAAAAACGACTAATTTTGCAAATTATTTACTACTTGTTTATTTACTAACACTCTAAATCTTTTTGTTTTACAATGGCTTACGTTATCAGTGACAGTTGTGTGGCTTGCGGCACTTGCGAGCCCGAGTGCCCGGTGGGCGCCATCAGTGCAGGCGACATCTATGTGATCGACCCCGACACCTGCATCAGTTGCGGCACGTGCGCTTCGGTTTGCCCCAACGAGGCAATCAGCGAGGAGTAACAACCCCACTACGGCAATGTAACTCAACCGACGGCTCCCCCACTGTCGCCTCCACGATAAGGGCGCGACTGGGGAGCCGCTTTATTCATCGTTATTCTTCAAAACAATGCATAACTCATAATCCGATTTGGAATAAGCGACAAATCATGAATTATGAATTATGAATTATGAATTGATAAATGTTCTTAACCAAATCACTCGACAGTTTCGGCCGTTACTGCACCTTCCTGTGGCAGTGCATCAGCATTCCAGAGAAGTGGCGCGAGTTCTTCAAGCGATACACCGGCGAAATCTACAAATTGGGCATCGACTCAATACCGCTGGTGCTCATTGTGTCGCTATTCATCGGCTCGCTCTGCACCATCCTCATCAGGATTAATATGAACAACCCGCTGTTGCCACGCTACACCGTGGGCTTGTCAACACGCGAGATTATCCTGCTCGAGTTCTCGTCATCAATCCTTTGCCTGATTCTTTCAGGCAAGATTGGCAGTAATATCGCCAGCGAGATAGGCACAATGCGCGTCACCGAGCAAATCGACGCCCTCGACATCATGGGCATTAACAGCGCCAGTTTCCTCGCGTTGCCTAAAATCCTGGGATTGATTACCATCATGCCGTTCATCGTTGTCATCTGCATGGCGACCAGCCTCTTTGGCGGATACCTGATTTGTGTCCTCACGGGCATCGTCACTGTCGACACCTACATCTACGGCATCCAGACCGCATTTACCGAATGGTACGTTTGGTTCGCGCTAATCAAGTCGCTCGTCTTCGCGTTCCTCATCGCCAGCATCGCCAGTTATTACGGCTACACCGTGCAAGGCGGCTCGGTTGAGGTGGGTAAGGCCAGCACCGACTCGGTGGTGATGAGCAACATCATGATTCTCGTCTGGGACGTTATCCTCACCAAACTGCTGTTAATGTAATGTATTAAACACAGATTTTAATTAATCCAAAGCATAACTCATAATCCGATTTGGAATAAACGACAAATTATGAATTATGAATTGTGAATTATGAATTATAACAAGTGATTGAAGTTCAGAACATAAAAAAGTCGTTTGAAGAGGATGGGCACCGCCGCGAGGTGCTGCACGGCATCTCGGCCACATTCTACGACGGCAAGACCAATCTCATCATCGGACAGAGCGGTAGCGGCAAGACGGTGCTGGTCAAGAACATCGTCGGCCTGTTCAAGCCCGACGAGGGTCATGTGCTCTACGACGGACGCGACATCACCGTCATGGACGCCCGTCAACTCAAAGAGTTGCGCAAGGAGATTGGCATGCTCTTCCAGGGCTCGGCACTCTTCGACAGCGAGACAGTGCTCGGCAACGTGATGTTCCCGCTGATGATGTTCAGCGGCATGAGCGACGAGGAGCAGCGCGAACGCGCGCAGTTTTGCATCGACCGCGTCAACCTCACCGGCTCCGAAGCAAAGTACCCCAGCGAACTCTCCGGCGGTATGCAGAAGCGCGCAGCAATCGCGCGTGCCATCGCGTTAAATCCAAAATACCTCTTCTGCGACGAGCCCAATAGCGGCCTCGACCCAAAAACGTCAATCGTCATCGACGAACTGTTGAGCGACATCACCCACGAGTATGGCATCACAACCATCATCAACACCCACGACATGAACTCCGTCATGGGCATCGGCGAGAACATCATCTTTGTCAACAAGGGCCATCTGGGTTGGGTGGGCAACAAAGACGAAATCTATAACGTCGACAACGATGACCTCAACAACTTCGTCTATGCCACCGACCTCTTCCGCGACGTGCGCAAGTACCGCCTTGTCCACGGCTACAACCCCGGCAAATAAACTACTATGGATTGGCAAACGATAACAGTGGCGGCTATCGTCACGGCAGCGGTTGCACTCGCGGCACGGAGAGTGTGGCGCGCCATGCACGGCCACAGTGACTGCGGTTGCGGTTGCGGCGACAACTGCCCACACCGCAACACGTGCCCACACAATCAACCTAACAACTAACGACCATGGCAAGATTTTCTTTCGACAACACGAGTAAGATGAGCGACCTGCTCATCGACTTCCCACAACTCACCTACCTGCTACCGCGCTTCGGCCTGTCTCTCGGCTTCGGCGACTGCTCCGTGCACGAAGTATGCATCCGTCACAACGTGCCCGACGACTTCTTCCTGCTCATCTGTGCCATCCACGCCACCGGCGAACTGCCGCGCGACATCGCCGTCGAGAGCGTTTCGCCCGAGTGCCTCGTGCCATTCCTGCGCGGCAGCCATCAATACTATGTGGCCAAGCGACTGCCGCACATCGAGGAGCACCTCCACCACATCGCCGACCTGTTGCCCGTGCAACTGCATGACGCATTTATGGCCTTCTTTGAAGACTATAAACGCGATGTGGACGCCCACTTCGCCCACGAGGAGCAGCGCGTCTTCCCGCACATAACCGCCCTGGAGCGAGGCGAGCGGCCCTCCGACTACTCTATCGACCTCTTCACCCACAATCACGGCAACCTTGAAGACAAACTCAACGACTTGATGCTCATCATCTTCAAGTATCTGCCCGAAGACATCCCCGCCGATGGCGACAGCGTCGAAGTCGTTGGAGACATCCTGCAACTCACCGGCGACCTGCACTGCCACTCCATCGTCGAGGAACGCGTTATGGTTCCATACGTCAAACGCCTTGAGGCAAACGCCAACAACTCATGAGCAGCGACAATATCCGTTACCGCGTGGTGAGCGCTATTGCCAGCGAACTGATTAGCGCCGGTTTGGCCGATGTCATCGCCGACAGCGCACACTTCAAACTCGTGGCATCGCTCGGCAGCATTGACGATGCGCTCACGCGCCTCGCCCTCGACCGTCCGGACCTGCTCATTGTTGACGCAGCCGCCGTCACCGACCTCAACAACCTGCGCGCCACTCTGGGCAGTGACGTCACCCTCGTCGCCCTCGTCCATAGTTACGTGCCGCTCACCGAGTTGCGACGTTACGACGCCGTGCTCGATGTGGCACAAAGCCGCGGCGAACTAATCCGCACCCTCATTGACGCGGCCCACGCCGCGACCGACGACGACGGCTCCGGCAACAACACCGAAAACAACTACGAACTCTCCAAACGCGAAACCGACGTCCTGGTGCTCGTCGCAAAAGGCCTCACTAACAAAGAGATTGCCGACGACCTCAACCTCTCGGTCCACACCGTCATCTCCCACCGCAAGAACATCATGCACAAGACCGGCATCAAGAGCGTAGCCGGCCTCACCATGTACGCCATGCTCAACAAACTCCTCTAAAAAAGTATTACTGTCCGGTAAAATCCATTAGGATTGTCAAAGACTGTAGGGCCTCGCCTTGGCGTGGCCGCAAGCGGCGACAAATGTGAGCCCCGTCAGGGGCGACAGCTCATAGGCGGGGGCGCTAGCCCCCGTGACTATGGTGTGAGTTTTTTCTCAAACAAAGCCCCGTAAGGGCGACAGAAACGTGCGGAGACTGTCGAAACTGCATCATAATTAGCGCATGCGTTGCGTGCGGAAATCTTTCAAAAATCTTATTCTAAATATCACATTTATTAAATCCTTATAAATGAGAAAATTAACTATTTATTTTTATCTTAAATTTTGAAAGATTTCCCGCCCGTTAGGGCGGCCTAATCAAAATATAAATTATGATACAGTTTCTATTTGGTGCGACAACAGCAAGCCCCCCTCCTTTAGGATGGGCGGGGGGAGGACTTCGCTATAGTCGCGCCAACTCTGCACTCGCTCGGTCTCGGGAACAATGCCAGGGTCGACAACGGGATGGTCGGGATTGTCTTGAGGCTCCACAATCGGCGCGCCGGCGTTTATCGGCGTTATCGGGCCCTCTATCGGACCGTCTATCGGACCGATAATCGGGTCAACTACGGCGTTGAGCGGGTCAAAAGCGTAGGACGCCTTCAACTTCACGCCGTCGGC
>JAFTDD010000022.1 GCA_017454355.1 Muribaculaceae bacterium | reverse complement strand
TTTCCGAAAATTATCGAAAATAAATTTCTCGTAAATTTGCGTAAATTGTCGTAAATATTTTATTCACAGAATATTATCACCCAAATTAAATTTACGTAGATTTACGAAAATTTACGAGATACAATATTTTTTCGGAAATTTCCGAAAATTATCGAAAATAAATTTCTCGTAAATTTGCGTAAATTGTCGTAAATATTTTATTCACAGAATATTATCACCCAAATTAAATTTACGTAGATTTACGAAAATTTACGAGATACAATATTTTTTCGGGAATTTCCGAGAATTTTCGAGAGATAAATATCGAGTTGCGGAATTAAGGCTAATATAAAATGTCGGCGTAGGTGTCGCGGCCGGCCTTCACCTCAACCTCGATCGGCTCGTCGAGGGGGCGCGAGGGCACATCGAGGTGGTAGGTGCCGGGCTTAAGGTTGCGGAAGATGAACACGCCATTGTCGCGCATATCGGTCTTATAGGACGCCACGCGGTGGCCATGCTTATCAGAGAGGACAACCTCAACGCCGCTGACAGGGCGGTAACTGTCACGGCCGAACAACTGCCCTTTGTAACTACGCTTGGCCTGACTATCGGCAATGACGCCGGCAACGAGCCCTTTGCCGCTCTTGTCCGGTCGCGAGAAATAGTCGTCAAGTCCCTTTGAGACAACCCATGCCTCGTGCCAGCAGTAGTCGGAGTTGAGCAATCGGCAGCGCTCCGGCACATAGTCGTGGAAAGTGCCCTCGATGAGCATCGCCGGCAGTTTGTTGTAACGCAGCACACCCAGGCCGACACCGTACCCCCAATTGTAGAATGAATAGTCGCCGGCTGCGCGCTCGGTTGCGCTCCACGGCGCGAGTTGGTTGGCTCCGGCATACTTGAGCACGGCCTTGGCAATCTGGTCGCTGCCCTCGCTCTTAGGCTCACCGGTGTAGCCGCGGTAGAGAGCCAACGGGAAGTTCATCCGCTTTGCCACGCCGGTGGCGTTGCTGTGCAGCGACACAAAAGCGTCCGCACCGCTATTGGCGGCAAGGGCGACGATTTCAAAGAGCGGGAGGTCGTCGGCCGTTGTGTTGTCCACACGCGAGGTGATCACCCGGTAGCCCTTGTGTGACAAAATCTCACACAGTGCCTTCCCTTTCTCGAGATTGCTTTCACTCTCGTAATACTGCACGGTCGCTCCGGCCGCATCGTTAAGGAACGGGCACGGCCTGTCGTTGTTGTCGTGGCCGCCATGGCCGGGGTTAACAAACACGCGCGGACTGATTTTGCCGGCGTCAAGACCGCTGATGGCAGGAATGTCATGCGTCTGTCGACTCACTTCGCTTTTCGCATTTCGCACTTCACATTCCGCATTAGCCATCAGCGCGACACACCCCTCACTATGACGGCCGCTATAGGCCACACGGCCATCGCCGCGCGACATCGGATAGGACGCGTCCTCGTCCGGCTGGGTGAGTTCGATAACGTCGCCGCTGCCGTCGGCAGGCAAAGCCACCAGTTGCTGCTTCTTGACCGTACGGTTGTTGGCACTCGAGAGCATGGCCACCACGTAGTCGTTGTCGAGCCATGCCGGCATCAGGTAATTGCCCAGTCGTGCCTGCACCTTGCCGTTGGGGTCACAGACGTATAATCCCTTGCCCACGGCGTCAAACACGACCCGCTTGCCATCGGGCGACAACGACGCCCAGATATAGCCGGCGCATTTGCCCGCCGGCGAGACCTCTGTTTTGTGTCCGCCGTTCATTATCACGAGTTTGCTGCCCACGGTGTAAACCCATTTGTCGCGCTTGTCGCCAATCACGCGGCTCTTGTGCTCGCCCTCTATAGCCATGCCGCTGGCCGTGGGGCAGAGCCTGACCGCGCCGTGCTGAGCCTCCAGTTCCACACGGTGGCTGCTGTCGGCCGGGTTGAAACTGTGAGCCGTGCGGTAAACCAGATTGTTCTTGCGGCGTTCCATTGTCACATAGTAGAGACGTCCGTCACCGCCAAAGCGCGCGTCGTAGCCCGGCGCGCCCACGCTGTCCACCACCAGGTCGCTACCTGTTGCACAGTCACGCAGGATTAGCCATAAGCCGTCCACGGTGCTATATGCCACATGGCTCGTGTCGGGCGAGAGTTGGGGGAAATAGGCACGCTCAACCGACACATAGGCCGAGTCAATCACCGGACGTGGCGGCTGCGCGCAGCAGGCGATGCTTGCCGTGGCGAGCATTGCACCAAATATAATTTTTCTTATCATCATTGTTTTTTAGTCGTCAGAAAGCAGCCATGAGGTGGCTGCACAACGGGCATTTTTAGTCGTTAGTCGTTAGAGAGTGTAAAATTACAACTTTTTTATCACAACAAAAGCATTATAACTCACAAAAATTGCAAACTTAAATAAAATTCTGTGTAATTTTGCACTCACAAAGTTATTCCGACACATTTTCTAATGAAAGGATTTTTATTTAAGACATTGAGTGCATGGCTCCTGCTGACCGCTGTTGCGGCATGCACTGGCCGAAAGAGCGACACCGCCGCACCCCAATCTGCAACGGGCGACAACGCGCCGGAGGCACAGTTGCTCTCTCTGGAGCAATGCGACGGATTTGAATTGGCGACCATCGACAACCCGTGGGGTGAGGGCGTGCTGCGACGATACGCACTGGTGCCGCGTGATGCCGATGTGCCCGACAATCTGCCCACGGGCGCGGTGGTGGTGCGCACTCCGGTGAGCCGGGCATTGGTCTACTCGGTGGTGCACACGAGCGCGCTGAAGGACGTGGGCGCCGGGGGCGCTATCGCCGGCGTGGCCGACGCGCAGTTTTTCACCGACCCTGATATCACGGCGCGAGTCGCCGCCGGCGAGATAGCCGACTGCGGCTCCAGCACTCAGCCCGACGTGGAACGCATCATCCGGCTCGCGCCGGACGCCGTAGTGCTCGACACCTACCAGAGTGCCAACTTCGGGCAGGTGGCACGGCTGGACGTGCCCATCATCGAGTGTGCCGACTATATGGAGAACACGCCGCTTGGACGTGCCGAGTGGATTAAATTTTACGGTTCACTTGTCGGTCGCCGACAAATGGCCGACTCGATCTACAACGCCGTGGCCGAGCGCTACCGGACATTGCGTGAGAGCCGACGCACCGGCACCGCTCGCCACCCGCGCGTACTCACCGAGAGTGTCATCGCCGGCGTGTGGAACGTGCCCGGCGGCGACAGTTATATGGCGGCCATCATCACCGACGCCGGTGGCATATACCCCTGGGCAGACATCAAAACGACCGGCTCGCTGAGTCTTGACGTGGACCGCGTGCTCGCCGTGGCACAGGATGCCGACGTGTGGCTCATCAAGTCGTTCAATATCCACTCGCTGCAAGACCTGCGGCAGACCAGCGCACTCAACGCCGAGTTCAAAGCATTCAAGACGGGGAACGTCTACGTGTGCGACACCAACCGGACGCGCCTCTATGAGTTGTTCCCTTTTCATCCGGACATCTTGCTGCAAGAATATATCGACATCTTTGACGGTAACGATAAGGCCACGCGCTTTTTCAAAAAAGTATGTAGCATGTAGCATATAGCATGTAGCATGTTACTAATTACTAATTACTAGTTTCCCAATGATGACAAACCGTTTTGCTATCGTAATGGCCACCGGCATCATCTTAATGGTAGCCTTGGCCGTTGCCTGCCTGCTGATGGGCTCGGTGGACATCACGCCGGGCGCCGTGTGGAATATTATCCGCGGCAACAGTAGCGGCAACGTTGCCTGGGACATCATCGTCACTCGCAGCCGCCTGCCGATGATTGCCACGGCCGCGTTGAGCGGTGCGGCCCTCGCTGTGGCCGGCCTGCTGCTGCAGACAACCTTTGCCAACCCGCTCGCCGGACCATCAATCCTGGGCGTGAGCGGCGGTGCCGGACTGGGCGTAGCCGTGGTGATGTTGTGTACCGGCGGCGCGGTGGGTGACTTGGCTGGATTGACAATCGGCAGCAACTTGAGCGTGCTGATGGCCGCTTGGCTCGGCGCAGGGGCTGTGCTGGCCGTGCTCATCGCCATGGCCGGCGTGGTGCGCAGCAACACGATGCTGCTCATCGTGGGCGTGCTCGTGAGTTACCTCACGGGAAGCGTTGTCTCGCTGCTGAACTCGCTCGCCACCGAGGAAGGTGTCCACAACTATGTTGCATGGGGCTTTGGTACTTTCAATGCAGTGGGACTTGACCACCTGCCGGTTTTTGCAATCATCATCGGCCTGTGCTTAGTGGGCGCCGCCTTGCTGGTAAAACCCCTCAACGCGATGCTGCTCGGCGACCGATACGCGGCCAACCTGGGTGTGAACGTGCAAAGCGCGCGCGTGACATTGCTTGCAATCACCGGTATGCTCACCGCTACAGTCACGGCCTATTGCGGCCCGATCGGCTTCGTCGGCCTCGTGGTGCCCCACATCGCGCGCCTGGCACTGGCCACGAGCGACCACTCTCGGTTGTTGCCCTGCTGCGCCGTCAGCGGCGCCTGTGTCACATTATTGTGTACGCTCATCAGCACCGGCGGCAACCACGGCATCATCCCCATCAACGCGTTGACACCAATCATCGGCGTGCCGGTCATCATCTACATTATCCTCAACCGCCGCCGCATCTCCTACTTCAACTAGCATGTTGCATGTAGCATATAGCAACTAGCATGTGGCATGTAGCATATAGCAGGTAGCATGTGGCATGTAGGAATTATGAATTATGAATTATGAATTGTGAATTGGAAGAAATTCTCACCACCCGCGACCTCGCCGTGGGCTATCGCGACGGCAAACGTGTGAAGCGATTGCTGGAGAATGTAAATCTCGGGTTGCGTAGCGGCCACCTAACTGCCCTGCTGGGTCGCAACGGTGCCGGCAAGTCGACGTTGTTGCGCGCCTTGTCGCGCAGCGACAAGCCGATTGAAGGCTCAATAACGTTGCGCGGCATTGACATCGGCACGCTGAGCAATGCCGAGTGGTCGCGCCTTGTGGCTATCGTGACCACTGACCGTATCGCCGCCGGAGCACTCACCGTGACCGAACTGGTTGCCCTGGGGCGGCAACCCTACACGGGACTGCTGGGATGGCTCGACAACGATGACCGCGACATAGTGGCGCAAGCCGTCAACGATGTCGGCCTTAACGACAAAGCCTCGCGTTATATATCCTCATTGAGCGACGGCGAACGGCAGAAAGCGATGGTGGCGCGCGCGCTCGCCCAACAGACGCCAATCATTTTGCTCGATGAGCCGACTGCTTTCCTCGACGTGGCCAGCCGCATCGAAATCCTGCGACTGCTGAGGCATGTCACCGATGACCTCGGGCGCACAGTGCTTCTCTCGACCCACGACGTCGGTCAAACCCTAACCGTAACAGACGACTTATGGGTCATTGACCGCGAAGGCCGCGTCCATAGCGGTGCGGCCCACACCATAATCGATAGCGGCGTGCTCGACACCGTCTTCCCCAACGGCACCGTACGCTTCAACCCGGCTCGCATGGAGTATGAGTAATGTAGCACGTAGCATGTAGCATGTAGGGCCTGGCCTTGGCCTGGCCGCAAGCGGCAAATTATGAATTAACCAATTAAAAATTATGATTTGTGCTCTGAAAATGCTAATTTTGCAGGCGCAAAGCAATGGAAGACCAAAATAAACATATACAGGCCGCCCCAACACCCCAGGCGCCGCCAAGCGAGCCAAAGCCGTCAAGCGGAAGCCGGTGGTGGCGATGGCCTTTATGGATATTGCTCACGCTGATGGCACTCGCGGTTGCCCTGCCTGCCTCGCTCTACATTCCTTGGGTGCAAAACAAGGTGGCGCAGTACGCTTGCCGCAAGGCCAGCGAGGCAACCGGCATGAACATCGGTCTGGACCGCATCCTTATCGAGTGGCCCCTCGACGTGAGCGTTGACGGGCTGCGCGTTGTGCAACCAACCGGCGACACGCTTGTCGCGGCCGACAACCTCACGGCGCGACTGGCTCTATTGCCGTTGATTGACCTGCAGGTGGAGGCCGACAGCGCTTGGCTTACCGGCGCTCGCGTGCATTTTATCACAGAGGACTCATCACTCGTGCTTCACGCCACCGGCCGGAGGCTTGACGTGGGCCGTGCCCAAGTGAATCTCAATGACAACAAGGTTGATATCGATAACGCCACGCTCACCGGCGGAAACGTAAGCCTATCTTACTTCGCAGATAAAGTCGTTGACACTCCCGATGACGAACCGTCAGCACCGTGGCTTATCACAGCCCGCCACCTTGCCCTGCGCGAGGTGAACTACACGATGGATCTATTGCCCACAATCGACAAACTCGACGTGAAAAGCGGCGACATCGATGTCTATGACGGCATGGTGGACACCGGTCGGCAGATTGTAAAAGTGGGCAGCGCGACAGCCGATGGATTATCGGCCGACTACCGCTACCCCACCGCTGCCGATGCCGCGCGATATGCCGCGGCCCACCCCGTGCCGCAGAGCGAGCCCTCGGCGGACAGCCCATGGACCGTCACCGTCGACAGTGTGCGCATCAGCAACGCCGCTGCCACTTACGCCCTCTCAGGCCATGAGGCCACCGATGGCTTCGACCCGGACCATATCGCGCTGACAGATGTCGCTATCGCCGTAAACAGCATCACCAATCGCGGCATTGACACCGACCTCACCATCCGCCATCTGGCAGCAACCGACCGCAGCGGCCTGCGCCTGACCGATGCCGGCGGCCACGTAGCCGTCGACTCACTCGGTGTCAACCTCGACAACGTGAGCGTCGCGACACTGCTGAGCGACCTCACCGTGGACGGACGTTTTGACTACGCCGCCCTCGATGATGCCCCCACCGGCCAACTGCGCCTCGACACACGCGGCAACATCGCTCTGCAGGAAATCACCAAAGCGGCACCGACGCTCAAACCGCTGCTTGACGGCGTGCCGCAGGTGAGACCGTTGGCTGTCAGCGGTAACATCGCCGGCGACAGCCGCAGCATCAAGTTGACTAACGTCAAGGCCAATATGCGCAACTACATCAGCGCCACGGTCAGCGGCACCATCGTCAACCCATTGCAGCCCGACCGCCTGGGCGGCACCATAGATTTTGACGCCGACCTGGCCAACATCGACTTTATCAAACCACTTGCCCTCTCCCCGGACTTGCAGCAACAAGTGAACCTGCCTCCAATGCGAGCCCGCGGCAACGCCACATTGCATGGCACTTCGATGAGTGCCGATGTGGACTTGTCGCTTGCCGCATCCGGACAAGCAGTTGCCCATGCCTCGTTCGACAGCGCCAGCGAGGGATATGACATCGACCTGGCCGCAAATGCGCTGCCCGTCAAAGCCCTGCTGCCCACCTACGGCATCGGCAACGTCACCGGCACCATCCGCGCCAGCGGCGCCGGCTTCGACTTCACCAATCCGGCAACCGCGGTTGATGCCCACATCAACCTCGAGAGCGCCGAGGTGAATGGCATCACCTATCGCAACTTGCAATTTGACGGACGACTGGGCGCCGGCACCTTTGACGGCCGTCTGCTGTCGTCAAACGATAACTGCGATATGGACGTCGACCTCGATGGCAGCATCGATGGCGACCGCTACATCGTCAACGCCACCGGACGCGTCTATGCCGTCGACATGCAGATGATGGGCCTCACCAAGGACCGTTGTGACGGCAAAGGCCTGGTGAGCCTGCGTTGCGACATGGACGTGGCCCGCAAGACCGGCATGATGGACGTTAAACTGACTGACGTCAGTTGGCGTTTCGGCAACAACCGCTTTGTGGCCGACAGCGCCTCGCTCGCCGCCACCGCCGGCGACAGCGCCATCACAGCCTCGTTCATCAACGAGGACACCCACATCGACTTTGACGCCGCCTGTGGCATCGACACGCTTCTCACGCGCCTGACGCGCGCCTCGGACATCGCCATGAGCCTCATTGAGCAACGCGCGCTGGACATCGACACACTGCAAGAAGCGCTGCCGCCATTCTCGCTGCGCGCCACACTGGGACGCGACGGTGTGCTGCAGCGAATGGCCGGCAACTATGACATCGACTTCCGCGACGCGGCATTCAATATGCGCAACGACACCGCTTTCTTTGCCGACGCGTCCATCCATTCGATGAGCATCGGCACCACAACCATCGACACGCTAACGCTCGACGCCGGCCAATGGCGCGGCCGCTATCTGGCCTTTAACGCCCACATGGGCAACCGGCGCGGCACATGGGACGATTTCGCACAGGTCGATATCAACGGCGGCATCAAGGGGTCAACAGTCGACTTCCTGGTCACACAGCGCGACATCACCGGCAGCACCGGATACCGGGTGGGCGCCAACGCCACTCTCACCGAGAGTTCCGTCGTCACACGCCTCTTCCCGTCACACCCCATCATCGGGTACCGAGAGTGGACGATCAACGACGACAACTTCTTCAACCTCGATTATCGCACGCGGATGATTGACGCCAACGTGAACCTGCGCAGCAATGCCAGCGCCGTGAAGTTTGTAACTGAGCGCGCGCCCGGCGCGACCACCGAGCGTATCCTCGTGGACATCGACAGCCTGCTCATCGAGGAGTGGACACGCTTCCTGCCGTCACTGCCACCGATGAGCGGCGCCGTGCACGCCGACGCTGACTTCACCTTTGACGGCATCAACATCGAGGGAGAGTCTGGCCTAAAAGTTGGCGGCTTGACCTACGACGGCCGCAAGGTGGGCGACCTGGCCATGACGAGCACACTGAGCGTGGATCCGTCGAGCCAAAGCACGGCAATCGACGCGGACTTCAGCGTCGATGGTGCACACGTGGCTGTGCTCAGCGGCACACTCAACGACGGCACGACAGCCTCGCCACTCAACGTGATGCTGTCAATGGAACGCTTCCCGATGCGGCGCTTCTCGGCATTCATTCCCGGAAAGATGTTGATGCTTCAAGGCTACGCGACGGGCAGCCTCACCGCCACCGGCACGATGGACGCACCGGTGTTTAACGGCTCCCTCACTGGCGACAGCGCCGCCATCAGCCTGCCGCGCTACAGCGCTAAACTGCGGCTGAGCGACCAGCCGATCACCATCCGTGACAACGAGTTGCGGTTTGACCACTACAAACTCTACGGCATCAACGACGCGCCGGTCGACATCAACGGCATCATCAGCGCCCGCGACCTCGACCGTCCGACCGTAACGCTCGACATCGTCGGCAGCGACGTCCAACTTGTCGGCGGCGAGCAACGCGGTTTCAGCGAGGCCTTCGGCAAACTCTTTGCCGACGCCTCGGCCACAGTGCGCACCTACGGCCGCCGGCTTGACGTGAGAGCCGACCTCGCGGTGCTGACGACAACCAACGTCACCTACGTCTTGCAAGAGGAGGTCACCTCGTTAGGCAACGACTTCGATGAAGACATGGTGACATTTGTCAACCTCAACGACAGCACCGACGCCTCGACTATCCTGATGACCGCCGCCGATAAATTCTCGGTCAACGTGCTCGCCAACCTCGCTGTCGAGCAGGGAGCGAAACTCAACGCCTTCTTGTCGACCGACGGCAAGGACCGCGCCAACATCATTGGAGAGGGCAAGTTCAAATACCGTATGGACTTCGCCGGCAAGTCTGATTTCACGGGTTCCTATACCATCGAGAGCGGCGAGGTGAGATACACGCCACCTGTAATCTCTCAGAAGAATTTCACCATCACTCCGGGCAGCACGCTGACGTGGACCGGCGACATCCTCAACCCGACGCTTGACATCAAAGCCACCAATCGTGTCAAAACGAGCGTCAGTCATGACAACGGCAACACCTTGGCCACCTTTGACGTCACTGCGATATTGGGTGGCAGCCTCAACAACCTCAAACTGTCGTTTGACATGGGCGCCGACGACATGGGCATCGAAAACGACCTCCAGACAATGAGCGCCGAGCAACGCTCGCAGACGGCCATCAACTTGTTGCTCTACAACACCTATAGCGGCAACAATGCCGCCAACAACATCAACAACCTCACCGCCGGCTCGGCACTGTTCTCGTTCGTAAACTCCAAAATCAACGATTGGGCCGCTAAGGTCATCAAGGGCGTTGACCTCCAACTTGGCATCAACCAATATGAGGGTCAAAACAAGTCAGGCGTGCAGACCAGTTACAGTTACCGTCTCACCAAATCGCTCTTTAACGACCGCTTCAAGATTGTTGTCGGCGGCGAGTACAGCACCGACGCCACCACCAGCGAGAGCATTGCCAACAACTTGCTCAGCGAAGTCTCACTCGAGTATCTGCTCACCAACAGCGGCAACATGCTCGTGCGCCTGTTCAGGCACACCGACTTTGAGAGCGTGCTCGAAGGACAGGTCTCTAAAATCGGCGTGGGCTTTGTCTACAAGCATAAACTCGCGCGGCTCGACCAACTCTTCCGCTTCAAGAAGAAACGCACCGTCACTCTGCCCGCCGACACCGTGCCCACCGTCCAAGTCGGCTCGACACCGTCCGAGCCCCCAACCGCGCCTGCCGACACAGTGCCGACCGACTCTCTTTCCATTATCCGACAAAAAGACAATGATCTGCCTTGACCTGAAATATGCGACACGTCTTGCGCTTGCCGCTCTCGCGCTCCTGCTTGCCACAGCCTGCTCCACCACGAGCCGCTTGGGCGAGAACGATGTGCTATACACCGGCGTCAAGTACCTCAAGTACCACAAAGCCGACACCGTGCCCTTGCCGGACAATGTGAAAGACCAAATCTTTGAGGCCATCAACGTCAAGCCCAACAACCCGCTATACTCGCCCTACTTGCGCTCCCCACTCCCCATCGGACTGTGGGTCTACAACCACATGGACCCCAATGCAAAGGGCTTCAAAGGCTGGTTCTACAAGGTCTTCTCGGCCAGGCCGGTACTCATCAGGCGCGTCAATCCGGACAATCGCGTGGAGATGATCAACACGCTATTGCAACAAAACGGATACTTCACAAGCAGCGCGCGCTACAAACTCAACATTGGCAAGAACCCCAAGAAGGCCAGCATCAGTTACGACGTTGACATCGCCGAGCCATACAGGCTCGGACGGGTGTCGCTACTCGAGCGGCCTGACGACCCCATCGCCACTATTGCCGATAGCGTAGCCACCGCCGGCAGCTACCTCCACACCGGCAGCAGATACTGCCTCGACTCGCTCAACAATGTGCGCATCGACATCACTAACCGGCTGCGAAACAGCGGGTATTACTACTTTAAACCCGAGTATTTCCAGTATTTGGCCGATAGCGTTTCCAACAAGGGAACCATCGACATCAAACTCGTTGAGAGCAACGACATTCCGAATATCGCCCGCCAACGCTTCTTGACACGCCATGTGATTGTTGACGTCAAGCCCAATAACCCATTTGGCACCACGCCCGACACCACCGTCCTCTCTAACGGCGTAATCCTCATCAAGCACAACCCGGTGCGCATCCGCAACAGCGTGTTTGTTTCCAACATGACAGCGCGCACCGGCAGACCATTCCGCGTCAATACCATGGATCGGCTGCAACTGCGATTGTCAAGACTTGGCATCTTCAGCGACATCGACATGGAAGCACTGCCCGTTGACAGCGTGTCGCCGGCCGGCGATCACTTCCTCGACCTTAAAATCGAATGTGTGCTCGACAAACCCTGGGAAGTGAAACTCGAGGCTCAAGCCACAAGCAAGAGTAACAGTTACATCGGGCCGGGCCTGGTGATTGGCCTCACCCACAACAACATTTTTGGCGGCGGCGAGCAACTCAGTTTCAACGCCAACGCGTCCTACGAGTGGCAGACCGGCCACGGCAGCAGCATCGCCTCTACCGGTTTCAACAGTTACGAGTTCGGCGGCGACATCAAGTTAGCCATTCCGCGACTACTCGCGCCAAGATTTGTGGACCGCAGCCGCCGATACATCAACTGGACACGCTTCTCCATCGGCGGCAGCATCATGAGCAGGCCAAAATTCTTCAGGCTCGCGCAAGTCAATTTCGCCATGACTTGGGAATGGCACTCCAGCCGCACTACCAGCCACGAACTATCGCCGTTCAAACTCACTTACAACAAACTGCTGTCGACCACCGACGCATTCTATGAGGCAATGGCTCAGAATCCGAGCATCATCCTCAGTTTCAACGACCAGTTTGTGCCAAAGTTGGAGTATAAGTTCACCTATGACGCCGACCGCTCGAGCCGTCGTCACGTCACATTCACGGCCACCGTGGCCGAAGCCGGCAACCTTATGTCGGGCCTTTGGGCTCTCGCCGGCAAGAAGAACGGCGAGAAACAACTCTTCGGCACACCGTTCTCGCAGTTTGTCAAGGGCGAGTTGCAACTGGTGCACACATGGAGGCTCACGCCGCAGTCAAGCCTGGTGTGGCGCGGCTTTATCGGCGCGCTCTACCCTTACGGCAACAGCAAAAACTTTGGCGCGCCCTACCGCGAATACTTCTACGCGGGCGGCGCCAACAGCATCCGAGCCTTCTCGGTGCGCTCTATCGGACCGGGCAGTTACCGGCCGGAGAACAGAACCAAGTATAGTTATTTTGAGCAAATCGGCTCGTTCAAGTTTGAGACCAACCTCGAATACCGCTTTCCGCTTTTTGGCAATTTCTACGGCGCAGTGTTCCTCGACGCGGGCAACGTGTGGGAATTGGAAAACTATGAGTACTACACCGGCGGCAAGTTTCGTTTCAAGAATTTCTTCAAAGAACTCGCCCTGGGAACCGGACTTGGACTGCGATACGACCTGTCGATGCTTGTACTCAGGGCCGACCTGGGCTTTGCCCTGCACGCACCATATGACACCGGATATAGCGGATACTTCAACATGGGACGTTTCAAGGACATGTGGGCCTTCCATCTCGCCATCGGATACCCCTTCTGACGCGAAACACAATACAACCCGTCAGCGCGATAACAAAGATTTAGCATTCAACATTTATTCAACATTTAAACCTCTAACAATTCAAAAAGCGTGAAGGATTTTGTCACTTCACGCTTTTTTTGTACATTTGTAGGTTGTTTCACGGATTGAGTGTACACTCTACTCTCTACCATCCATTCTATACTCTATATGGCGAAGATAACAAAAAAGATGGCCCTTGACTATCATAGCGAGGGCAAACCGGGCAAAATCGAAATCGTGCCCACCAAGAGTCACCAATCGCAGACCGACCTCTCGCTGGCCTATTCGCCCGGCGTGGCATACCCCTGCCTCGAAATCCAGGCAAACCCACAGGACGCTTACCGTTACACAAACAAGGGCAACCTTATGGCCGTTATCAGCAACGGCACCGCCGTGCTCGGCCTGGGCAACATCGGCGCGCTGGCCGGCAAACCGGTCATGGAAGGCAAGGCTCTGCTGTTCAAAATCTTTGCCGGCCTCGACTGCTTCGACATCGAGGTGGACGAGCGAGACCCGGAAAAATTCATCGCCGCCGTCAAGGCAATCTCACCCACCTTTGGAGGCATCAACCTCGAGGACATCAAGGCACCGGAGTGCTTCGAGATCGAGCGGCGCCTCAAGGCCGAGTGCGACATCCCGCTCATGCACGACGACCAGCACGGCACAGCCATCATCAGCGCGGCCGGACTGATTAACGCCCTCGAAATCCAGGGCAAGAAGCCTGAGGACGTCCGCCTCGTGGTGAACGGCGCCGGCGCGGCAGCCATCTGTTGCACCAAACTCTATATGGCCGTGGGAGTGCGCAAGGAGAATATCGTGATGTGCGACAGTAGAGGCGTAATCACCACCTCGCGCACCGACCTTAACGAACAGAAACAACAATTTGCCACATCTCGACAAATAAGCACCCTTGCCGAGGCTATGGTCGACGCGGACGTCTTCCTCGGCTTGTCGGTCAAGGATGTTGTCACTCGCGAGATGGTGCAGAGCATGGCCGCGAAGCCCATCGTGTTCGCCCTGGCGAACCCCGACCCGGAGATTGCCTACGACGAGGCAGTCGCCTCGCGTCCCGACTTGATTTTCGCCACCGGACGCAGTGACTACCCCAACCAAATCAACAACGTGCTGGGCTTCCCCTACATCTTCCGCGGCGCAATCGATAGCGGCGCCACCGAAATCAACCAAGACATGGAACTGGCCGCCGTGCGAGCCATCGCCGACCTTGCCAAGCGCAACGTGCCACCCATCGTCAACGCCGCCTACCGCCTGAACAACATCCACTTCGGCCCGCAATACATCCTCCCCAAAGCACTCGACCCGCGCCTGATCACAGTCGTGTCGAGCGCCGTGGCAAAAGCCGCCATGGACAGCGGTGTGGCAACCCGCCCCATCGACGACCTTGACGCCTACCGCCTTGAGTTGCGGCGCCTAATGGGTTACGACGACAAACTGCTGCGCCGCTTCACCGACGCCGCCAAGCGCAACCCGAAGCGCGTGGTCTTTGCGCAGGCCGACACCGACAATATGCTGCAGGCAGCCGCCTATGCCTACCACCACGGCACTTGTTTCCCCATCCTGCTGGGCAACGAGGAGATGATTGCCAAGCGGGCAGCACGCCTCGACATCGACATCAAGGGCATCACCATCGTCAACCCGCGACACGACCGCGAACTGCGTCGCCGTCACCGTTACGCCGACATGCTCGCCCGCAAGCACCAGCGCGATGGCATCAACCGTCGTGAGGCGCGCGAGAAAATGTATGACCGCAACTACTTCGGCATGATGATGGTCGAGACCGGCGAAGCCGACGCCTTCATCACCGGCACTTTTGCCGGTGGCGGCAACACCGTCAAGATTGCCAAGGAGGTCATCGGCATCAAGCCGGGCTACAACCACTTCGCCACAATGCACATCGTCACCACCAAGCGAGGCACCTTCTTCTTGGCCGACACCTCGGTCAACCACAACAACGACACAGACGAACTGGTCGACATCGCCCGCCTTACCCACGAGGCCGTGCGCAACTATGCCCACTTCCCCGTCATGGCGATGCTCAGTTACAGCAACTTCGGCTCCAATCCCGAGCACGGACCAATCGAGTTGCACCGCGCCATCGACATCCTTCACGAGCAATATCCCGACATCACCATCGATGGCGAGATGCAACTGCAATACGCGCTCAACAAAGACCTGCGCGACGAACTCTTCCCCTTCAACACCATCAAGGGTAAAGACGTCAACACGCTCATCTTCCCCAACTTGAGTGCCGCCAACACCGTCTTCCAGATGATGCACGCCATGGGTGGAGCCGAAGTCATCGGTCCGATTCAGATTGGGCTCAACAAGCCAATCCACTTCACAAGCATCGACACGCCGGTGCGCGACATTGTCAACTTGACGACTATGGCCGTGATTGACGCCGCCGTCTATGAGCGCGTTAGCAGCGGCAACATCGCCCAGCCGCGTCGCCGCCGCAACAATTCCGATTAGATGTCAGATGATAGATTTTAGATACAAATGAAAGAAGGCAATAAAATAGAAAGTTTCCGCCAGCGACACCCCATTTTAGTCAACCTGTTGTTGATGGCCGTGGCAAGCGTGGTGCTCGTCTATGTGGCACTGCTGTTCATCGACGTCTTCACCGCCCACGGTCAGGAGCGACGCGTGCCCGACGTGCGCAACCTCTCGCTCGGCGAGGCCATTGAGCGCATCGAGCAGGCCGGCATGGATTGGGACATCAGCGACAGCACACAGTTTGACGCCAACTACAAGCCGGGTGTTGTGCTCGACCAAAATCCCAAGGCCGACAGTTACGTCAAGGCGATCCGTGTCATCTATCTCAAGGTCAACGCCATGCACGACCGCATGGTAGCTATGCCGCACCTCACCGACATGTCGTGGCGACAAGCGCAAGCATTGCTGCGCACTCACGGTTTCCGCGATGTGACAATAGACAGCGTGCACGGCCCAAGCAGCAGCCGCGGTGTGGTGCTCCAAGCCAAGGTGGACGGACGCAGCGTGCGCGACGGAGCACCGGTGCTCGTTTCCAGCCACGTGCTGCTCATCGTGTGCGACGGCGAGATTGACGACACCCTGCCCGATACCGCCTCCAACGCCGTTATCGACTCTGTAGAGATTGCCGCCACAAACGCCGAGTTACCGCAATAAGCATGACCGACAACGAATACGACCAAATACGCCTCGACTTTTCCGAGCCGGACTTCACCGAGGGCGGACGCGACTACTGGGAGCATTACCACTACGAGGTTGAGCCCGGCCAAGAATTGCTGCGCATTGACAAATACCTCGTTGAACGCATCAAGGGGACTTCACGCACTCGCGTCCAGCACGCCGCCGAGGCCGACTGTGTGCGCGTCAACGGACGTCCCGTCAAGAGCAACTATCGCGTCCACCCCGGCGACACAATCGTCGTCGTAATGGACAGACCGCGATATGAAAACGAGATTGTCGCGCAAGACATCCCGCTCGACATCGTCTATGAGGACGACCAAGTGCTTGTGGTCAACAAACCGGCCGGCATGTGTGTTCACCCGGGGCACGGCAATTTCGACGGCACGCTTGTCAATGCCCTCGCATGGCACTTCCGCGACAACCCCGACTACGACGTCACTGACCCGCGCCTGGGCCTCGTTCACCGCATCGACAAGGACACCAGCGGCCTGCTCGTTGTGGCAAAGACACCACACGCCAAGACGTCGCTCGGCGCGCAGTTCTTCAACAAGACCACCAAGCGGCTCTACAACGCCCTCGTTTGGGGCGAGATGAAGGAGCCGGAGGGCACCATCACCGGCAATATCGACCGTGACCCACGCGACCGCGTGCTCATGGCCGTCTTTCCCGATGGCGACCGTGGCAAGCACGCCGTCACCCATTGGCGAGTGCTGGAGAACCTGCGCCACGTGGCCCTTGTGGAATGTCGTCTTGAGACGGGACGCACCCACCAAATCCGCGTACACATGCGCCACATCGGTCATCCGCTATTTGGCGACGAGCGCTATGGTGGCGACAAAGTGCTGCGCGGCGTGCGCACAGCCCACTATATGCAGTTTATCCACAACTGCCTCGACATCTGTCCGCGACAGGCACTGCACGCCCGCACCCTCGGATTTGTCCACCCCACCACCGGCAAGCAGATGGATTTCGACAGTCCGCTGCCGTCCGATATGGCCACCCTCATCACCCGCTGGGAGGACTACGTGAGAAACAACTAAAACGTCATTTCCCAAGTTCTCTCAGAACTCGCAGAACTCTTAGAACTCTCAGAATTCTCAGAACTCTCAGAATTCTCAGAACTCTTAGAACTCTTAGAATTCTTAGTAATCTTAGAGCACAACTTGAAGCAACCATTATTTATTTAATCGATTATTCAGCAATAGACTATAACAACAACCCTCAAGTTAAAATGAAAGTAATATTAGTCAACGGCAGCCCGCACCACAACGGCTGCACGGCAACGGCGCTTGCCGAGGTGGCCCGCACGCTGAACGAATGCGGCATCGAGACGCAGGACTTCTGGATCGGCATCAAGCCGATTGCCGGCTGCCTGGCCTGCCGCCAGTGCTGCACCACGGGCGAGTGTGTGTTCACCGACGTAGTGAACCTGTTCAACCAATATGCCGCCCAGGCCGACGGGTTCGTCTTCGGCACTCCGGTCTACTATGCCCACCCGTCGGGACAGATCCTGTCGTTCCTGGACCGCGTGTTCTACAGCGGCAGCCGCCATTTGGCCCACAAACCCGCGGCCGCCTTGGCCAGCTGCCGCCGCGGCGGCAACGAGACATCGTTTGACGTACTGAACAAATACTTTGCGATCAACAACATGCCCATCGTCACCTCGCAATACTGGAACGGCGTGCACGGCAACACGCCCGACGAGGTGCGCCGCGACATCGAGGGACTGCAGACGATGCGCACGCTCGGCCGCAACATGGCATGGCTGCTGCGATGCATCGAGGCGGGCCGCAACGCCGGCATCGATAAACCTGTACTTGAAGACAAGACCCACACCAATTTCATCCGTTGAAGACCAAGTCGGCACATCGTTAAAACCGCTGTCTTTAAGCGCAATAACACGTCATTTCTCAAGCGTTGCACAAGGCACTGCCTCAAGTAAGACTGCGGCAGGTTCTCGACGCATAAAACTCCCCAAGAGATGAACACAATCTGGATTGTATTGCCCATCTTGACGCTGCTGATGTTCGACCTGGGGTTGACGCTGCGGCTGGAAGACTTCACGGGGCTGGCGCGGCAGCCGCGCGCCGTGGTAGTGGGGCTCACCGGCCAACTGCTCTTGCTGCCCCTCGTGGCATTCGCCTTGGGCGAGGCGTTCTCGCTCGAACCTGTCTATTACATCGGGCTGGTGTTGATTGCCTGCTGCCCGGGTGGCAGTTCCAGCAACGTGTTCTCGAAACTCGCCGGCGGCGACGTCGCACTCTCGGTGACGCTCACGGCGCTCAGCAGCCTCATCACGCTGCTCACCATCCCCGTGGTGATGGGCATCGCGGTAGCGCGATGCGGCGGCGCCGACGCGGCCCTGCATCTGCCTGTGGGCAACCTCGTGATGCAAAATATCGTGCTGATGGCGGTGCCAATCATCATCGGCTGCGCCATGCGTTATAAGTGGCCAAATGTCGCGGCAAGCATCGATGCCGTGCTGGCACGGCTCGCCTTCCCGGCACTGATGCTGCTGGCAGGACTGTTCTTCGTGGGCCATCGCGCCGAGATAATTGCCAACTTCGGTCAACTCGGAGCCTGCCTGCTGGCACTCATCCTCGTGGCGGCGGGCACGGCGGCAACAATGGCGCGACTGGCGAGCCTCGACAGCCGCCAGCGCCGCACGATAGTCATCGAGGTGGGGATGCAGAACGCCGCCCAGGCAATCGCCATGGCGAGCAGTCCGCTGGTGTTCGACAACGAGGTGATGGCAATCCCCGCCATCGTCTATGCCCTACTGATGAACGTCGTGCTGCTCACCTACGTCGCCGTGCTCCGCCGCCTGTAGGGCGGCCGCAACCCGGGCACCCCGGATTTTCCGTATTTTCCGGATTTTCCGGTAAACGGTCAACGGTAAACGGTAAACCTTTCAACGGTCAACCTTTCACCGCGAGGGACTGCTTGTATTCGGGGATCGAGACACCGGCGTAGAGCTGGAACTGCTGGTAAAAGTAGCTGCGGTCGTTGAAGCCGCTCTCGCGCGCCACACGCGTCACAGGCCAATCGGGATGCTCGGCCATCAGCCGGCGCGCATGCTCCACACGCTTACGCACGCGCCACGTGCGGAACTCCTCACCCGTCACCCGCACGAAGTAGCGGCGGAACTGCTCCACCGACATCTCCAGCTCGGCGGCAATCTGATTGACCGACTGCGAGGTGTTCAGGTATCCGCCGCGCTCGATCCACGCCATCAGGCGGTCGGGATGAGCGTCATCGTCGGCCGTGGCGGGCTCGGCCTCACTCGGCATCGAGAGTACGGGCAGGATGATGTGGGCACTGAGCTGGTAGTTGATGAAACATGCAGCGAGCAGGGCGTAGAACAGCGCGAGGGCAACGGTGAGGTACATGTCCACCTCGCGGCTGCCCAGCAGCATCAGCAGCGCGAGCACACCCACGGCGAGGGCCGCCCAAAAGATGACATTCAGCCACCGCAGGCCGCGCTCGATCTCGTCCTCCTCATAGTAGGCCGCCAACTGACCCACGAAGTGGCGGTAACAACCCACGTACCACCGCGTGTAGTAAATCAACAGGGCGATGTACAACAGGATGCACACCACATATACTGTAACAAACGCCGACGGCGGCAGCAGCACGTAGGCACCCAGCAGCACGGCGTCGACCACGGCGATTGCCGTCAGGTCGCGAAGCACGCGGCACAGCGTCACCTCGTCGGGGCGGATGAGCACCATCACTGCCATCGTGAACAGCATCGCCTGCACATAACTCACCGCCAGGGCGATGCTGCCGGCCAGAAAGAGCCGGTCGCCGCCGGGGTCAAGCCCCAACTGCAACAGGTTGAGCGCGCCAAGCGCCACCACCGCCACGGTGAGCGAGTGCTTGGCGATGCGGAACTTCAATGCCGGCTCGTCCTGCGGCGTCTTGACGGCCACCAGGATAATGCCCGTGACAATCATGCAGCAGGCCGACGCCAACATCACACTATAGTAGTAACTTGCTATCATTGTCGTCGGAGAAAATTGAAGACGGTCGGGATTAACCGTGCCGTATGGTCGCAAAATTAATAAATAGGTATAGGCGGATAAGTCGCACCATTTAATCTTTTGTATTTAAGCGTATTGGCGAATAATTGACCATTCTTCTCATAAGCACATCGAAGATTGTGTCCTTGTTATTACGCCGATTGTACCTAAAATGATACTCATCAAGGTAGCCTTGCAGCCTCTTTTTAGTGCAATGATGGTGAATGCCTCGCAGCCATCCTTTCACATTCATGATATGAATGTGCATTTGTGGGAACGATTTGCCATTCTCGGATTTCCTCTGCTCAATATCAAAATCATCCGCCAGCGGCTTGTACCCGTTCCATTCATCAGTCACGACGTGAGCCTGCTTGCTGATGTATCGTTCAAAAAACGGCCTGAAAGATGCAGCGGAGGCATTATCAATGACTTGCGCATATGCCCTTCCCACATCCGATTCGTTTGTGTCCTCCAGTAGCTCCAGCGCCACTACAACGAGTTTTTTCTTGCTTTTGGGATTCCTGCCATAAAGATCCTCTTCCTCGCCACCGATATAAAACTCGTCAACGTGTACAGTACCGGTAAGCGGATAATTCCCAAAGCTTTTCATCGCCTGCTGGATCTTCCATTTGAATTCCCAGCACGTCTTTTGTCTCATTTCATATTCTTCGGCAAGTTCCAACGATGACATGCCCTTTTTCTTCGTTGAGATTTTAAACGCGATGTGAAAGGCGAGTAATAGCGGGAACTTCAAACGATCGAACATCGTGCCCGCTGTCGGACTCTCATCATGCTTGCATCTTGTGCATCGGCGAGAATAAGGTTTCTTACCCTTGCAATAGACTGTGTGACCGCAGCGCTTGCATGTGAACTGATTGTCAGGCCACTTTATTTCCGCGAGGTAGCGATAGCAATCCTCATCCGAAGTAAATCTACTATAAAACTTTATAGAATTCACGCCTCTAAATATGTTTCGCTTGGCTTCCATGCCGCAAAGTTACAAATATTATTTGAATTAGTGCGACTTATCCGCCTATACCTATTAATAAATTTGTGGTAATCCGGCAAGCAAATATTGCGACTTCTCGCCCCGTAAGTCTATATTTTTTTGACTACGGGGTGGGATGTTGCCACAATACAGGATGAGGCCGATGGCAATAATGCAGCAAGCCGCCGCCAGCATCACGTCATAGGAGACGGGTTCAAACATCAGTCGGGAAATCGCGCACTCGCGCAAAAATATTTGCGTGAGTCAATATGATTTTGTACTTTTGCATGCGTTTTAGTTTCAACTGACGCAAAATTATTTGCACGAGTTATGATAATAAACGGTTTTGTATTATCAGGTAATGAGTCCACTTGAAAAAGTGGGTGGGGCAACACAACTCGAACAATTTGAAACAACCTGTAACAACTTTTTAATTAGTTAATAATGAAGTTGTTAATTTATAATGTAGGGACACAATTATTGTGTCCTTTTAAGTTATATTCTTCAATTTCGCGACTTTTTCAAGTGGACTCGGTAATCAACTCGCGCAAGTCCATCAATAACCTGATGCATAGAAATGTAGGGACGAGGCTTGCCTCGTCCTCGGCGCGCCAGCAACCGGACACAATGAATTGTGTCTACCAATATTTCCATCCGGGTGAAGGACGAGGCAAGCCTCGTCCCTACAGCGTTGACTATTGCCAGCGGCGATTATAAACGACTTTGTAATATTAGGAAATGAGTCCTCTTGAAAAAGTCTGGAAATTAAGAAACGCTACTCAAACCACTAAAACAACAATTTATTATCAACTTAATTATTAATAAATTAAAAGTTGTTACATATTGTTCAAGTTGTGTTCCACAACTTTTTCAAGTGGACTCAATAATATAATGGTTGTAGGTGCAGAATTCATTCTACACGCGTGCCGCCTGGGCCTCAAGGCTAATGACCGTGGCGCAAAAATACAACAATTAGTGTGGAGTTTCATGGCAATTAGTGTGGAGTTTTGTGCAAATCGGCAAAATTCCACACCCCCTTATAGCGCGAATATATATATATATATATACATTTGCGGCATCTTTTTAATCATCATTAAATGCCTTATGAGAACAAATACTAAAATCTTCATCTCGCTGCTGGCGGTGCTCGTGGTCGCCACGCTGGCGACAACCGCCTCGGCCTACGACTTCATGTACGACGACTTGTGCTACAAGATTACCGACGCCAGCGCTAAAACCGTGATGCTGACCTACCAGAGAACGTATGCTGATACGAATGGCAGTGCTCGTTATGATTATATAAACGGCGTAATTGACATTCCGGAGACCGTGTTAAACAACAACATTCGCTACACCGTCACCGCCATTGATGACAACGCGATGCGTTCTTGCAAAAACTTTGTACAACTCCGGATTCCCGCCACCGTGACCTCTATTGGCAAGCACGCTTTCCAATCGTGCTCGGGCCTGACCGATATTGTCTTCAAAGCGCCATCCGACGGGTCTGAGCCTCAACCGTTGAGTATCGGCGACCAGGCTTTCTATTATTGCCATGGTTTGACCTATGTGAACCTGTCAGGCAGGGTGTCAAGCATCGGCAATCAAATCTTCGAGCAATGCAGGTATCTGAAGACCTTCAACGTGAGTGAGCCAAGCAATTTGACCTCAATCGGAGAGCGGGCGTTCTATTCCTGCTATGAATTGGAGAATGTCAATCTCCCGAACTCGGTCACCTCAATCGGTGCCAATGCATTCAACAATACAGGAGTGAAGTCGCTGAGCTTACCCGATAACCTGACAACAGTCAGTTTAGGTTTGTGCTCAAACTGTTCCAAATTGTCACACGTTGTTTTACCCGCCAATTTGGCGACTATTGAGCAGAATGCATTCTCCGGAATAGGAAACTCGTCGACCGACGATGAGGTCGTTATCGAGCTTCCAAGCTCACTGACGACAATCGGCGAACGAGCGTTTAACAGCGTCAAAAAGCTGAAGACAATCACCATACCGAGCGGCGTCACAACCCTTGGCTCGAATGCGTTTTCGCAATGTGAGGGTTTATCAAGTGTCAACATTCAAAACGCGGTGATTGGTGTTCGCCAGTTTTCTTCTTGCAAAGGCCTGAAAAGTGTCACCATCCCGAGTAGTGTGAAGACTATCGAAAACGAAGCTTTCAACAATTGCACAGAATTGGAGAACCTCACCATCGAGGCGGACCTGACAAGTGTCGCTGATGGAATTTTCACCGCTTGCGCCAAATTGAAGACCTTGAATGTCAAGAGCAACACGTTCAAGATATCGATGTTCCCAGAGCTTGCCGAGCAACTCACCAGCGCGACCTACGACGGCGTGACGACCATCGCCGAGGGGTCGCTGGAGGGCAGCATCGCGATGGAGAAGATTACCATCCCGGCTACTGTGAAGAAGATCGAGAACTCGGCGTTCAAGGGCTGCACAGCCCTGGGCGACTTCGTCAGCTTGCTGCCCAAGCCTATAGTGATCGACGCCAGCGTGTTTGAGGGCGTGCCGGTGAAGGGCTACTGCGACCTCCATGTGGTCGAGGGCAGCAAGGGACGCTATCAGGCGATGGATGTGTGGAAAGACTTCTACATGATCACCGAAGACGCCGGCAGTGGCGGCGGCAGCGGTGGCACTGGCAACAAGTATGACGTCAATGAGGACGGCAATGTCGACGTTGGCGACGTGAACTCCATCCTGACCTATATCCTCGAGAACTAGAAGACTCTACCTCCTGCTGTATGGGGAGGGCCTGAAGGAGCAGCTATATGAGAGGGTGCGGCAAGTCAAATGCCGCACCCTCTTGTGTAACAGTCGGGAACTCGCGCAAAAAATTTGTGGTAATCCGGCGAGCAGTCGCCGCAAGGACCCACTATACAGTACCACAATCAACCAATAAGCCCCACGGGGGCGATGGATTCGCCTGTTCAATTGCTTGGCTTGTTTCTATATTTGATTGTTTTTCACCTAACTATCTTAAAATCAACATAAAAGTTGATTGTTTCCCCAATTATTACGGGCAAAAACATTAAAAAAAGCAAAGTTTTTGCCCAAGATATCAAAAGATGATTATGCGTTGACCGAGAGTGAATACCGAAAGATAGTTCGCCGTATGGAAACGTTCCGGCGCGAAACAAGTCATCGTGGTGGCGTGCAAGCCAGCATCGTCACCACCTACGGCTTACAGGAAAACATGTATTCCGAGATATCGCCTATCGTCATCACCATGGAAGACCTCTTCGCATAACCCCAGCGACGAAACAATCATAACTTTAAACGGCAACGCCGCACCCTCTTGTGTGAAATAGCGAGCAGTCGCCGTCAGAGCTGCCTGATCACGCGGCAGGGATTGCCGACGGCGAGCACGCCGGCGGGCACGTCGCGCGTGACGACGCTGCCGGCACCAATCACCGTGCCGCTGCCGATGGTCACACCCGGCAGCACCGTCACGTTGCCGCCAAACCACACGTCGTCGCCCACCACGATGGGCAACGACCGCTCTAGCCCCCGGCGGCGCGGCTCCACCTCGAGCGGGTGGACGGGCGTGTAGAAGCTGCAGTTGGGCCCGATGAACACATTGTTGCCAAAGGTCACGCGCGCCTCGTCGAGCACCACCATGTTCATGTTGGCAAAGAAGTCCTCCCCCACCTCGATGTTGAAGCCGTAGTCGCACACAAACGGCGACAGAATTTTGAAACGCTTGCCCGTGCGGCCCAGCAATCGGCGCATCTGCGCCTCACGCTCGGCGTGGGCACTTGGCGGCAACGAGTTATAACGCTCGCACGCGTCGTGACAACGATCCAGCAACTCGAGCAGTTCCACCGCAGCGGTGGCCTGATACAACTCGCCACTCATCATCTCTTTGATTCTCTCCTCAATCGTCATAGTCAAATATCGTTATTGGATTATAATGCAAATTTACGAATTTCAAATCATAACCCAAGCAACCGGCCACGATTTTTAATCAATTTCTTTGTCGTTTACCCGTTTTTTGCTACTTTTGCATAAACAAAAAGTATAGCGTTTTAGATGCAATACTTCGGTAAATTTTAAAGGTTAGCGACTATTCACGTCTATGACAACGTCAATTCACGTTTAAAATCCCAAATTCCGCAACTCGATATTTCTCTCTCGAAATTCTCTCACGTAAAATTCGTAATATTAATCGTAAAATATCGTAAATTAATATTTTACGGATTTTACGTAAAGATTTCAGATTTTACGTGAGAAATAAATTTCGTTAGTATATTCAAGGTTGCGGATTTTAGGTAAAATTTAAACATTTACGAAAATAGACGTCGTTATAGACGAAAATAGACGCGAAACAATTATTAATGATGGCGACAAAGTTGAAGATTAGTAACGAGTGGTGGAGCGCACCGGCAACAGGCGACAGCGGCGAACTGATTATTGTGACAGGACGGCGCGATATGACAGGCGTGCGCGCCACAGGTGCCTATAACTACCGTGTGGAAATCTCGTGGGACTACGCGCCCGACTCACAAGGCATGCCCAACGTGGCTACGTCGACGCTCATGGAGCAGGTTGGCGACGCGATGGAAGCCACCTTCAGTCGCGACCCGGTAGCCGTGATTGTGGGCATCTACACCGGCGGCGGACGACGGGACTGGATTGTGTACACCCGCAGCCTGCACATCTTCAGGCGCAAAATAAACGAGGCACTTGCCACATTCGAGCAACTGCCCCTGCAATTCGCCGCCTACGATGACCCCTCGTGGGAAGAGTACGACGAAATCCTCGCCACCGAAATAACCGATGACGAATAGGCTGTAGGGGCAGAATTTATTCTGCCCACCAACCGCAAGCGGGCAGAATAAATTCTGCCCCTACAAGCCGTACCAATATAACTCTAATAATACTTCCCTAACTTATCGCCCTCTATCCTCATCTTTCATGAGGGGGCAGGCCAAGGCCAAGTTCTACTTTATCAACAATTCATGGATAATTCATGGAAATTCGTGATAAAAAAACGTTGAAGACCCAACTTTTCTGCGCGCCGCTGCAAGGCTACACCGATGTAGTGTGGCGTGAGGCCCATAATGCTGTCTTTGGCGGCGTGGACTGCTACTACGGGTCGCTGCTGCGACTCGAGCGCGGCGAGTTGCGCCGCCACGACCGTCGCGACATCGACCCGCAAGCCAATGCCTCGCTGCCACGCTTTGTGCCACAGTTGTTAGGCGGCGCTGCAGATGCTGCCGTCGCCATCGCCGTTGCCCTGCGCGACATGGGTTACACCGAGGTGGACATTAACCTGGGCTGTCCTCACCCGCCGTTAGCGCTACATCACAAGGGCAGCGGACTGCTACCCTACCCGGATGAATTGCGGCGTATGGCCGAGGCATTGGCGGCCGTGGACGGACTGCGTTATAGCGTGAAAATGCGCCTCGGCTGGGATGATGACAGCCAATGGCGCGACGCGCTGCCCGCCTTGGAGCCGCTGCACCCGGTTCACGTCACCGTCCATCCGCGCATCGGCCGGCAAGGCTACCGCGGCGAACTCTCGCTCGGGCAAATGGAGGCGCTAATTGATGCTTGCCCGTGGCCGGTTATCTACAACGGGGAGTTGCAAACTCTTGACAATATCAACGACGTTATCGGGAGGTTTCCTGCGGTTGCCGGCGTGATGGTGGGGCGTGCGTTGGTCGCTGACCCGGCGTTGCTCGTGCCGGAGCGCGCCACTGCGCGGCATTACCGCGACTTCCACGACCGTCTGTTTGAGGGCTACCGCTCGCGTCTCACCGGCGGCGACCACCAACTGCTGTCAAAGATGCAATCGCTGTGGCAATACTTCCTGCCCAACTCGCCACGCCGCGCCCTCAAAGCCATCGCCAAGGCCCGCACCCTCGACGCCTACCTCGCCGCCGCCACCCAATGCCTCCCATAGCCACCCCTCGCACGGGAATTATTTCATTAATTCGATATCCGTCCGGGTGCGATGACAATCGTAATTAGGCCACGCTATCGCGTGGGAAATCTTTCAAGAGAAGATATGTTTTCATTGTGATTATGCATTTCGGGGTTCAAAAATAGTCCAGTTGCTTAAATCTTCGGCGTTGTCAATCTTGAATTGGCAATATAACCAGTTGCCATACTTGTCCACCTTGATTACTCCACCGTGCAGGTTCTTGCCTTTGGCGTTCTCGGCGGCGATGTAGTCAATGAGCGCATTGTGCTTGTTGGCTACTTCGGGGTCGATGTCACCGCCGGTGCCTTTGGTGTCGAACAGATAGATGCGGCCGCTCTTGACGCGGATAACAAAATCGACATAGAAAAGGGCGGTTTGCCCGGTACTGTTCTCGTAACGGATAGCATAGTGTTGCTTGCCGTTGTCGCCGTTCTTGTACCACCAGTCAAGACTGTCGCGGTGCGCTTCAAGGTAGACGGCAAACTGCACTTCCGGATTGCTGGCAGCGTTGAGTTCGTAGAACGGCAGCAGCGCGTGGGCCTCGCCATGCGCCACATGGTGCGTCTCGCTGTCATAGACACGCTCCTCGGGCACTTCCCACTGATAATCCACAAAGTTGCGGGCCGGTTTTCCTTTATTCTTTTGCGCTCGCAGTTTAAGATACGTATCAAGGGCACGGTCAATCAAGCGGTCAAACTTCGGGCGGTTCTCGTAGTAGAGCACCACTTTCTTCGCGTCGGTCTCGAAAATACCGAAATAGTCGGCTATCATTTCGAGCAGATAACTGCTGATTTTGTCAGTGCGTCCTTTGGCCTCGAATTGTCCGCCCTTGCCGTTGATGTATGAGGTGAAAACACGGTTGATTTCGCCCACAGTGCGAGCATATTTCACTTGGTTCACTTTGAGAATTTGCTCCTCGTTTTGGAAGTGAACGTCGGCAGGGATTTCAGCATTGATTTTCTTCACGTCGAGGCGGATTGTCATTTCGGCACGTCGGCGGTTGGCATCAATCTGTTCGTCGCCGGTGTCGGGCAACGGGCGGTAGTCATCGTCATCTTGCAGGGCTGCCAACTCGGCGAATGTAAACAGCGAGTTCACTTGCCGCTCAATGTTGAAGAGTTTCTCGGCTTCTTCATACAGCACTTGCCTGAAGTCCGGTCCCAAGTAGTTACGTCCGGCATTGGGCCGCTCGCTATAGGTGCTGTTGAGCAACACGTTTTGCAGGTCTTTGCGACGGTAAGCGATGGCGGCATTGTTATGGATATAACTTGCGTCGGCGGCAAGAATTTGAATGCGCTCTTTGGCGATGTCTGTATAGACGTAGCCCACGTTAAGCACTTCGTCGCGGTAATGTCGCTGCTCTGGCATTCGCAGGATGCGCCCCACGGTCTGCGTGGTGAAGGTGTCGCTTTGCAGTTTACGGAAAATGAGTAGCACCGCGGCGCGTGGACAGTCCCAACCGAGGGCGATAGCCTCCTTGAACAGCAGCACCTGCACCATATTGTCCGGCTCCTCTATGCCCGGCAGATTGCATTTCTCTCCCGCGAGCCAAATGGCGAGTTTCCCATTTTCTGGTGTGATGTGCCACTTGGGGTTTGCACTGAGGTATGCCTTGACTGTTTCGGCAATCTGCTCATCGTCTTGCGTCATGGTCTCTTTTGTGTCGTTGGGCAGTTGGATGAGCAACAGCGGATTGATGTTCACGCCCAATGCCTTATAGGCGTCGGCGAGTTGCTGACGCTTGCGCAGGGCGGTCTCAATCAGGTGCTCGTTGAGGGTGCGCTCGTCGTTTATGTCAATAGTGATGTCGGGGTTGAGCACCACTTCTTTTTTGATCATCTCGGCCTCAATCACTTCGCGACGCTCGACCACTACGTTATAGCGTGTTTGCGTCTTGGGCGTAGCCGAAATGCGTATTTCCACGTTTGGGTCGATGCGGTCGAGCACCTGCTTGCTCTTGTCGGCGGTCTTGCTCCAGAACATGTGTTCCTCGTCGATAACCACCACGATGGGCAAGCCGAGTTCCTCACGTGTGCGGCGTGCTATTTCATAGATGCTCGCGCTGCTCTCGCTCTCTCTCGCCATCACGTTGTTATCCTTGTTGACACTCTCCCAGTTCACGAACAGGATTTCTCCCGGCTGGATGCCCTCGCTTTGGTCCAGTTCGTCGAACATAACCGGACTGAGGCTACGGTTATCCTCGTAGGCAAGCCGGAGTTTGCTGTAACTCTGCAAGTGCAACTTGCGTGGAGCAAACCAGATGAAAGCGGCCTCCTGATACTTTGAGTCGCCACGGTCGCGCAGCGCGTCCACGAGTTGTGCCAGAGCCTCGCACGCCATCACGGTCTTGCCGCTGCCTGTCGGTGCTTCAAACACGAGTTTGCGGCGCGTCTGTCCGCTATTGAGCAGCGTGATGGTTTTGTCAACAAGTTCCGCTACCGCTTTACGCTGATATAATAAATCTTTCATGCGTCACCTCCTTCCATTTCCGGGAACAATGAATCGTTTGGCGCGTTTTCTTCGGTTTGCTCGGGCACCTTGTCGGGGTCAACATATATGTTTTGCTCTTTGCGCTTGGGTAGCACGCGCTTGTAGGCGTTGAGGATGGCCATGGGCAGGGCGCACAAATCCACCTTATCCTGCACGTCCTCGAAGTCACCCGCCCACGGGTCTTCGCTCGGCGAGAACACATACACTTTGATACGCTCGCCTTGCGGCAACTCAAACTTCTCGATGAGCGGTACGAGCAGTGGCACGGCTTCCTCACGGTAGATGATGAGCATGCGTTTGTCGCCTTTCTCAAAGTAGCGAAACGCTTGCTTGACGACTTCCTGCCCGGCAAACGCTTGCTGCTCGGCATACAGGTCTTCCTTGATGCAGAGCATATCGGTGGCGAGCCGCACCAATTTGCGCAGGTTTTGTGGGGAGAGTGAGCGCCCCACAAAGTCGGTGCGGTAGTAGCGCAGGTTGTTGCCGTGCAATCCCTCGACAAATTCTCCGTTGGGCTTGGTGTAGCCGTTGATAACGCGCTTGTTGCGCTCGTAGGTCACGTTCTCGCAGATGCCGTTCTCGTTGTTGGTCACGAGTATGCACTGGCGATGCCCACCGTCTTCTGCATTCAACTGCATCACAGCGTGAAGCGTCGTCCCGCTACCGGCGAAGAAGTCAAGGATTGTAGAGTTATATCTATAATTTAAAATCCTGGCAATTATATGTCTATCTTTTGGGTTATTAAATATCAATTCCCCCAAAATTGTTGCGACTTCTTTTGTTGCGCCTCTTCCATCTTTATAAAAAACAGAGGACGGCAACTCAAATTCTGTCTCTTTTAAATACCTTTTTCTACAAGGCACTTTAGATTCATCATCTCCAAAGAATATTCTGTCTTCACTTAATAATTGTAGCATTGTTCATTCGAAAATATTTGTGTTATAAAGAGCTGATTTCCAGCACTTCGGGTTAATAATTCTATTTAATGGCAGACGAAAGAAAGCACACTGCTTGTGGCGGCATGCGGCTATTGTCGTCGGCGTTTAAGTTTTAAAACGA
>JAFTDD010000021.1 GCA_017454355.1 Muribaculaceae bacterium | reverse complement strand
GATTGTAGGGGCAGAATTTATTCTGCCCATTTGCGGCAGGCGGGCAGAATAAATTCTGCCCCTACACGCCACAGTGTTAGGCAAATCATCAGTTAATTGTTAAAAAGAGCAAACAAAAGTGTGCAAATTTGCAGTTGAATTGCAAATTTGCACACTTATTGCTGCCGCCGCTACTGCAGCCCCCCCTCCTTCAGGAGGGGCGGGGGGAGGCCTCGGGGCGTGGGGAAGCCTCAAGGCAGGCGCGTCAGACGATGAGCATAGCGTCACCGTAGACGCCAAAGCGGTATTTCTCCTCGATGGCCACGCGGTAGGCATGCATCGTGGCGTCGTAGCCGCCAAAGGCGGCCGTGGCCATGAGCATAATCGACAGCGGCATGTGGAACGTGGTGAGCAACGCGTCGATTGTCGTCACCTCGTAGGGCGGGAAGAGGAACTTGTTGGTCCATCCGGCAAACGGCTTGATGTGGCCGCTCATGCCCACACACGTCTCCATAGCCCTGAGCACGCTCGTGCCCACGGCACACACGCGGTGGCCGGCGTCACGCCGAGCGTTCACGCGGTCACACACCTCCTCCTTGACCTCCATCTGCTCGCTGTCCATGCGGTGCTTGGTCAGGTCCTCCACGTCGATGTCGCGGTAAGACCCCAGGCCGATGTGCATCGTGAGGAACTCGGCGGTGATGTCCTTGATTTCCATGCGGCGCATCATCTCACGCGAGAACATCGCGCCGGCCGCCGGCACCACCACGGCACCCTCCTTGCTGGCAAAAATGGTCTGGTAACGCTCGGCATCGTCCTCCACAGCCTCGCGCTTGATGTAGTAAGGCAGCGGCGTGGAACCCAGCGCGAACAGTTCGCGCTTGAACTGGTCATGCGGACCGTCGTAGAGGAAGCGCAGCGTGCGGCCGCGCGAGGTGGTGTTGTCAATCACCTCGGCCACCATCGTGTCGTCAAGGCCAAAATAGAGTTTGTTGCCGATGCGGATTTTGCGGGCCGGCTCCACAAGCACGTCCCACAGTTTGTTGGCCGGATTGAGTTCGCGCAGCAGGAACACCTCGATGCGCGCGCCGGTTTTCTCCTTGTTGCCGTAGAGTTTGGCCGGGAACACCTGGGTGTCGTTAAACACCATCGTGTCGCCGTGGTCGAAGTAGTCGAGGATGTCCTTGAACTGGCGGTGCTCGATCTCGCCCGTGTCGCGGTGCAGCACAAGCATGCGGTTGTCGTCACGATGCTGCAGAGGCTCTTCGGCGATGAGTTCCTCCGGCATATTAGTCTGAAATTCCGATAGTTTCATATATCTTGTTGCTACTGATTATTTTATTTTTAACATGAATTGCCTTAAACATCTCTTGATTTTTAACATGAATTGCCACGAATATCCATTAATTTTTATACAAGGGTAATAAACTGAAATTGACGAATAATTATATGGATATTAATGGAATTTATATGTTCAAAATATTTCAGAGAATTTTCGAAAATCTTCGTTTTATTTCAAATTGTTCGCTTTGCATAGTCGGCGTTGATGTAACTTCAGCCCGGAGGGCGTTATTTATATAGCCCCCAACGCCAGTTGGGGGTAAGGTGGTGATTTGCAGGCCTCTGGAGGAGGCCACTTCAATCGTCCTTGAGGAAATATTTTTCGTCAATCGTCCCACCATATTCAATTATCAAACGACGACATTCGTCGGCAAATTGTTCCGAAACATGATGTTCCTTTTGATTGATAATGTAGTTTCGCACCATATCCAACTCGGTTCGGCCGATTGAAAATGCCGCATAACCATTGCTCCAATGGTCCCAATAAGGGAAATCGTTGCTGCCCTTCAACCAATTAGAGGAGCTCACCTTCAACTGCTGCACCACGTAACTCAACGAATGTTTTGCCGGCAGAGCGACAAGGATATGCACATGATCCGGCATGCCACCGATGCGCAATACGGTCGCCTCCATATTCTTGAGTATACCATAGATGTAAGCGTAAAGCTTACGCTCATTGGCGATATTGATTGTTTGTTGTCGCCGATAGGTGCTCAACACTATGTGGTAATATAATGTGCAATAGCTCATCGTTGTTGCCTCTTTCAGAGGCATTCGTTTGCTCGTCTTCACCCCCCACTGGCGTGGGGGGTTATATAAATTACGCCCTCCGGGCTGAAATTACAATCCACCAGGCCACCGCTACTGCCGGCGCCCCTCCTTTAGGAGGGGTGGGGGGAGGCCACTGGGTGGGGGGGAGGACTTGCGGGCGCGGGCGCGGTTGTCGCGGCGTTCCTGCTCGAGGCGCAGGGCCTCGGCGGTGGCCGGGTCGACCATCGGGGCGGCCTCGAGGCGGGCGCAGAGGCCGTCGAGGCTCTCACAGTCGTCCACCGTCACATCGCCGATGCGGGTGCGGCGCAGCGCCGTCAGGTGGGCGCCGCTGCCCAACGCCTCGCCGATGTCGCGCGCCAACGCGCGGATATATGTGCCCTTGCTGCACACCACGCGCAGCACCAGCCGCGGCAGGTCACACTCGAGCACTTCGACCTCGTCGATAACAAGCGTCTTGGCGCGCAACTCCACGTCACGGCCCTTGCGCGCGAGTTTATAGGCCGGTTTGCCGTCAACCTTGCACGCCGAGAACGCCGGCGGCACCTGTTCGATGGCACCGGTGAAACGCTCACGCAGCGTCGCCTCAATCTGCTCGCGCGTGATATGCTCCCACGGGAACTCGGCGTCCACCTCTGTCTCAAGGTCATAACTCGGTGTGGTGGCCCCCAAGCGCAGCGTGGCCACGTACTCCTTCACACCGGCCTGCAGTTGCTCGATGAGTTTGGTCTTGTGGCCGGTGACGATGGTGAGCACGCCGGTGGCCAGCGGGTCGAGCGTGCCGGCATGACCCACTTTGACGTTAGGCACGCCTAGACGCTGCCGCAGCACACCGCGCACGCGCTTCACCACGGCAAACGACGTCTTGCCCAGCGGTTTGTCGACGTGGAACACCTCGCCCGCCATCGGGTTGAGTTCAATATTCTTCATTAATAACACTAATTACCATGAATACCCATGAATTATCCAAAAGGCTATTGACCGACCCGGCCTTGGCCCGGCCACCCACAGCGACTATCGTGATTGCCACGCTTGCGCGTGGGAAATCTATCAAAATCTTTTTAATTATTAATGGATAATTTTTTGGAAATTTATGTTTAAAGCCTCTCCACCACGTTGTTATAGGGCGGACAGGGCGAGGGTGATCAGACCCACGATGGCGCAATAGATAGCGAAGTAGATGAGTTTGCCCTTGCGCACGATGTTGATCATCCACTTGCAAGCCAGGCAGCCGCTGATAAAGGCGGCGAGGAAACCCACCACGAGCGGCAACGTGTCGATGCCGCCAAAGGCCTCCTTGCCCGTCAAACCCTTCACCACGTCGAGCAACGCCTCACCCAAAATGGGCGGAATGACCATCAGGAACGAGAACTGTGCCAACGTCTCCTTTTTGTTACCCAAAAGCAAGCCGGTGGCGATGGTGCTGCCGCTGCGCGACAAGCCCGGCATCACGGCGGCGGCTTGCGCCAGACCGATGATAAACGCGTCGCGGAGCGAAATCTTCTCCTTTTGACGAGGCTTGGCAACGTAGGTGAACGCCAGCAGCGAGGCCGTCACAAGCAGCATCGCGCCAACGATGGCCAAACCCGAACCGAACACCGCCTCGACGGCGTCCTTGAAGAACACGCCCACGATGCCCACGGGGATCATCGACACGACGATGTTCAACGCATAGCGTGTCTCCTCGTTCATCTCACATCGCGCCATGCCCTTGAAGATCCACGCGATCTCACGCCACAAAATCACAATCGTGCTGCACACCGTGGCAACGTGAACCAGCACGGTAAACGTCAAGTTGTCGGCACCGTTAATGCCAAACAGATGGGCACCGATTGTCAGGTGTCCGCTACTGCTGACGGGCAGATACTCCGTCAGTCCCTGGATAATGCCCAGAATTAATGCTTGAAGCCAATCCATAAGTTCTGTGTGAAAGGTTGAGGGGTTGAGGGGTTTAGCCTCGCGCTATCGCGCTCGGGGATAATACATTTTTTCCCATTTGCGCCAGCAAATGGCTAAACCTCTAAACATCTAAACCACTAAACGTTCAACGTTTAAAGATGATCGCGAAAGCCATCAGGGCGAAGCCAGCCAGGCTCACCAGCGGTCCCACCACCACGCGGCGCGTCTCAAACACGGCCTCGTTAAACGTTGTTCCCTCGTTGGGGCTGCCGGCCATCAGGAAGAAGCCGAGCACGATGAGCGCGAGGCACACCGCCATGAGGATGTAGTTCGCCTTGCCGAGCGGCAAGCGGTTGTCCACATCTCGTTTGTTGCCGGCCTGGGCCGGCGTTGTCTCTTTTTTTGCCATATCTTTTGTTAAAAATCAATCTTGAACATAAATTCCCATAAATTATCCATTAATTGACATCCGATAGAATTGCGAATATTGGTAAATTAAAAAAAATTTCAGTCGCCCAAACCCACTTCGTGGGTTACACGAACCCACAAAGTGGGTTTTACAAAAGCCCCAGGTTGACACCGCCAGGTGGCTACCGGGGGTTGGCGAGATGAATATTTGTCTGCTACCTCGAAGAGGTTGCACTCTCACGCGAGATGGTGCAACCTCTTCGAGGTAGCGCCATCTATTATCTCGCCTTATGCCCCCAGGTAGTCGCTTCGCTCCAACCTGGGGTTTTTGTAAAACCTCTGGCGAGGTTTGTGCAACCCGCTGAAGCGGGTTGTTGTAGTTCAAAATCGGATACCGACAAATTGTTACTTTAGAAACTTGAGTAATAAATAATTTATGGATAATTCATGATAATTCATGTTTAAAAAATCCGCAGGCTATCGAGGTCGCCGGCAGTGCGGCGGTGATGGCGCACGCGATGGCGAGCGTCGCCTCGGGCAGGGCGGGTGGCGCCGTGATGGCAACCGCGACGGCGGCCGTCAGTCCGATGAGCGTGGCAAGCGCCGCCACAAGCGCAGTCGGCACGGCTCCGCGCACCATCCGGCGCGCGCCCCACGCGGCGACGATAGCCGCGAGCGTCAGCCCAGCCACTACCGGCCAATGTAGAGCCTGGCCTTGGCCTGGCCGCCCCACGGAAACATCCGCTCCGTCCGCGTCAAGCAGGGTCACCTCCTCCACCACATAGTAGCGCAACAACCGTTGACGCATAGCCACCGCTGTGTCGGCAGGCACCGGTTCGCCGCAATGGACATAGACGCGCGTGTTGTCGCCGTTGCCGCCGCTCGCGGCCAGGCCAAGGCCAGGCCCTACATCCGCTGACGAACCGTACTTCGTACTTTGCAACGCGGTGGCACGTTGCATCGCGGTAGTGCCCGGCCGGAAGTTGACCACCATCGTCGCGCCGGCCATCTCACGCGGCACAACCTGTTGTGGCATAGTGCGAAACACCGCTTTGGCCACAACAATTGCGGCAACAACGTAGGCCGTCATCGCCACCGCCGTGAGTATCGCCGGCAGCCACCGGCGTATGACATCGCCCACTGTGCTCATCTTCAGAAAATGCCGTAGCAGGCCAAATTCGCGACAAAATTACAAAAAATTCGCGACACTGAAACAATCACACCACTTTTTAAACACAAATTACCATAATTTATTCATCAATTTTATACAGAATATTATCGGATTGATTAATTTATGGAAAATTGGTGGAAATTTATGTTGTAAAAGAGAGGCAACAACAAAGAGGCGCGGCCCGCCTGCTTGTGGGGACCGCGCCTCGCGCTATCCATTACCGGATTGACCGGTTGAGAGGTTGAGAGGTTGAGGGGTTTAGCCTCGCGCTATCGCGCTCGGTGATAATACATTTCTCCCCATTTGCGTCAGCAAATGGCTAAACGCCTAAACCTCTAAACGTTCAACGCTTAAAATGGTCAATTCATGGTAATTCGTGTTCAAAAAAGGACTTACTTGCGGACCTTCTTGCCGTCGGTGCCGATATACAGGCCGGCCGGAGCGTTGTCGAGGCTCTTGCCCATGTAACGGCCCATGATGTCGAAGTACTGCACCTCGCCACGGGTGGCGCTATCGTCGACCTTCACATCGCCGATGCCGGTAACCGCCGGGTCAAGCACCTCGCTCGAGAGCACGGTGGCGATGATATTGTCGATGGCGCTCGTGTTGCCAAGCGGGGCGCGACGCGGAGCGCCGGCGGGAGCGTTGGCATCCCACGGCTCCTTGAGGCTCACCACAAAGGTCGCGCTGTACTGCTGGCCAACCTCCATCTGGAAGTCGCCGGCAAGGTTCAGACCCTGACCCATCGTGCCGTTCTGGCCGCTATAGGCGCGCAACTTCTGGCCGTCGTAGTAGCCCTTGACGGTCATCACCTGGCAAGGCTGCAGCGGCTCGCTCAGGCTCTGCGTCAGGTCGAGTTCCTCGAGTTCGATGGCGCCGATGGCCTGATAGTAGATGTTGCCAATGGTGTTGATGGTGAGAGTGGGGATACCCTCGGTCATGGCAAAGTCAAGCTCGATGCCCGGGTCACCATAAATCACCCAAGTGTTGTTGAAGTAGTCCGAAATGCCGGCCAAGCGAGCCCAGAGGCCCTCTCCGTTGGTCACATAGATATACTGCTGGTCGGGTGACAGAGCCACCAGCGACAGGTAATCGGTCATGTAGAACGTGCCATCCTCGCCGGCGGCGATCAGTTCCTCGAGCGACTTCGCCTCATACTTGAGCGTGCTGACGGTGAGGCTCTCAGTCCACTCGCTCACACCGCCATCATAGATGCCCTGCACCTGCACCTCATAGTCGGTGCCGGTCTCAAGACCCTCGATGGTGTACTCCTTGGCCTCGATATTCTCGACGGTGGTCCACTCGTACTCGGTCTCCTCGCCCAACTTGACGTAGAAGTTGTCGAGGTTCAGGCGGAACATGTCGGTGACATCGAAGTGGCGGATGGCAATCCAACCGCGCTGTCCCGCATAGGCGCTCAGGTCGGCCTTGTACTCGGTGAACACGCCGGTAGCGGTCGTTTCGGGCACGATCTCGTCGACGAAGTCATCGGGCGTGTAACCTGTGGTGGAGATGTAGATCGCGAAGTTCTCTTCGGCATAACTCGGGTCCTGTCCGCGCAGCCACACGCTGAGTTCGCCACCCAGGTCAATCTCGGGCGACACCAGCCAGTTGTCAGGCGTCAGAGCACCACTACTATTGTAACTGGCCGAAGTGACCATGCCGGAGCCGAAGCCGGTGGGGTTACCGGCGTTGTCGGTGCCGGACGAGGCGGCATACCAGTTGTTGCCGTCGCCATCCTGGTCGTAGAGAATCCAGTCGCTGGGGAGGCCGTTCTCAAAGTCCTCATAGAAGCCGTTCTTCTGAGCCGGCTTGCGGTAGCGCAGGTTATAACTGCTCTGCGGGCCCTCCCACGAGACGGTGACGCTGTTGGAAGTGGCATCGTCCTGTGCCAAAGCGGTGGGCACCGCGTCGGGCTGGCCGGTGGTGAAACTCGTGGCCACCCACACCGACTGGCCGTCGCCGTAGTCGGCCTGCACCTCCACGTCATAGGCCGTGTCGGGCTCCAGACCGGTGATGGTGTAAGGGCTGGCGGCATCTTTAACCAAATTCCATTCGCCGGCATTGGACGCGGCACCATAGACACCGAACGCGTCAATCATAATAAAGTCCATGTCGCTACAGTTATAGTTGCGGATGGCGATATAGCCTTCCTCACCGGCATACTGGCTCAGGTCAATACTCACCTCGGTCCATGCAGCGTTGGACGGAGTGGTCATATCGCTGCCAATCTGCTCGAAGTCGGCGGGATCGGTGCCGCGTGTCGACACGAACACGCCGAACGTCTCGGGATAGCCGCCATCATCGAGGACGCTGAACTTGAGCGTGCCACCCAATTGCACCAGCGGGGTAATCAGCCAGTTGTCCGGCGTGAGGGCGCCGCTGCTGTCATAACTGCGTGACATCACCGCATTATTGCCGTCGCAGGTGGGCAAAGCGGTGGTGAAAGTAGAGGCCGGTTGGGCAAGTTGCCACGTCTTGGTGTCACCGTCCACATCAAGCACCGTCCAGTCGCTCGGGATACCGCTCTCGAAACTCTCGAAGAGGATTGCCTCGGCCGTGGCAGCCTCGCGGTAGCGCAGGTTGTAACTCTCGGCCTCACCCTGCCATGAGATGACGGCGCTGTTGAAGGTCACCTCGCTCGCGGCCAGGTCGGTCACGCGCGGGAACTGCTCCGGCGTCTTGAATTGGATGACGCTGGAGAAGGCGCTGGCCTGCTCACCGCTGATGGCGCGCACGCGGGCCACATAGGTCGTGTTCTCGACCAAGTCGCTGAGCGTCAGCGAGGGCTCGCCATCGACGATGGCACTCGACAATTCGGTATCAGTCTCGGCCATATACTGGACCTGCCATTGGCTCTGCGGCACCTCGTCCTGGCCGGGTGTCCACGTCAGCGTCGCGCTGTTATACGTGACCTGGCTCGCGGCGAAGTTCGACGGCTTGTGCACAGTGATCACCTTCGGCGTGTACTCGAACAGCACTCCCGCGGTGGGGGCGGTGCCGGCCTGGTGGGTGTAAATCACAGTGCCCTCCTCATCGGCAAACTGGAAGGCGCAGTACTGCGGGTAGTAACCCGGCTTGGACCACACGATCTCGTAAGGCTCGTCGTAGCAAAGGTCGAGGGTGCCGGTAGCCTGATTGTTGGCAGTCACGGAGAGCGTGGCCACCTCGGCGCCATTGGCGTGGCGCACCAGAATCTCGGCTCCATACCAACTGCCGTTACCACCGGACACGGGGAATGACAATGTGTAGTTAATCGTGGCCTTGGCGGCATCGTCGGCACACACCGGTGTGGAGAACGACGTGGTGATGAACGAACTGGTGGCATCGGCGTAGACCGACGCGACACGCACCTCGTAGAAGGAACCCACGTTGAGGCCCTCAAGCGCGACGCTCGTTGCCGACACGGGCATCTCGGTCCACTCCTCGTCATTGCTGCTCTTGTAGCCCAGCAGCCACGACTGCTCGCCGCCGGCCGCTGTCCAACTCACGTTGGCGCTCGTGGGCGTGATGTCGCTCACACTGAGGTTGGTGGGCTTGCTGACAACCGCGCTGGCGTAGTCGAACGTCGTCTTTGGCACAAAATTGCGCTGGTTGGTGTTGACGGCGTCGAGCGACGAGGCGTTGTGACCCTGCAGCGAGGCACCTTCCACTGTCTCGCCGTAGAAGATTGATCGGGAATAATCGCCCTTTGTGATACCGTAGACGCCCACGAGCAGGTGACCGCCGGCGTACTTATACGGCGTGTCAAGTTCGATGGACATCGTCGAGCCGGTGCCATCAAGCACGCCTTCCCACACGAGGTCGTCGGCGGAGCATTGCCAGTCGGCGAGCGTCGTCGACTCCACTTCCTTGAGGAACACCTGGAACGTGACGCCCCATGCCGCAGAGGCCGGTGTCGAGAGGTACCACGTCAGGTTGGTGATGTACTTGCCGTCCATATCGGCCAGCAAACTCGCGTCAACCACGTACTCGCTCTTGAGGTAGGCGTCGGCATAGTAGCCATAGACGGGAACGTACTGGTTGGTTACAGCACCATCCTCATAGACCGTCAACTGTTCCTGGGCCACCGCGGGTATGAACGCCGCCAGTGTCCACAACAGGAAACTGAATAGTAATTTTCGGTTCATAAGACTAATTAATAATAATGTGAATAAATAAACCTAAAGACACGGTTTCGCTTCCCGCGTCCAATCTCGGCTGCAAAAGTATAAAATTTTTTGCAATTTCAAGCGATTTAGTTTAAAAATTTCACTTTTTCACCCGAAATTCATAGCAATTTATAATTATTCACAAAATATTAACAAACGACCCGCAAGTGATTTTTTAACATAAATATCCGTTAATATCCATTAAACATTGCCGCATCGTTACAGTCGTCCAAACCCACGTAGTGGGTTACACGAACCCACGTAGTGGGTTACACGAACCCACGTAGTGGGTTTTACAAAAACCCCGGGTTGACACCGCCAGGTGGCTACCTGGGGTTGACAAGCGGAACATTTGTATGCTACCTCGAAGAGGTTGCACTCTCTCGCGAGATGGTGCAACCTCTTCGAGGTAGCGACATCTATTATCACGCATTAAGCCCCAGGTAGTCGCCTGCGGCTCCAACCTGGGGTTTTTGTAAAACCTCTGACGAGGTTGTGCAACCCGCTAAAGCGGGTTGTCAGAGAGGATTGCAGGAGGCTATCGCAGGTCGACAACGGGGGTGCCGGGCGGCACCATCTGTTTGTCGAACGAGAAGGCCGAGGCCGGTAGACGCTGACCGGTCTTGAGGTTGCTGATGGTGAGCGTGGCGGCTTGACCGTCGGCAGTCATAATCACGGCGCTGACGGGCAGCGACGTCTTGTTGTCGAAACTGAGTTGGACATTGCGGACGTTGGTGCGCTGCTTGGGGGTGAGGCGCAGGGTGACGATGCCCGGCTGACGCGCGTCACCGCGCGTGACAATAAACTCTGTTTTGGCGGCACGCAGGGTGGCAATCGGGTTGGTCAACTGCAGTTCGGCGGCGGTGGGCTCGGTGATGTTCACCTCGCCTGTGGCAGCCGAGTAGGCCCACTGGGTCTTGCCGTCAAACCAGCACTTGGCCTCATCGGCCAGCATAGCGAAACAGTTGCCGCGCATCGCCACTCGACCGCTGATGGTGCCGTTGTCGCCGGCCAGAGTATAGGTTGCTGTGATGCCGCCGGCGGCGGTCAGAGCCTCAATGGCGCGGTCAATAACCATCGAGGTGGTTTGGGCAGAGGTCACCGGCAATGCCAACAGCATCGCCGCTATCAGTGAGAAAATCTTTTTCATCGCATTCTTCTTTTTCAATTAGACTGCAAAATTACAAAAAGATTAAACACAGTCTCCCGTGAATTGCCGTGAATTTTCGTAAAATGTTCACGAAAGTCCACGCCAATTCACGGGAGACGGCAAATTATTGCTTAAGTTCACCGCAAAAGGCCGCTGACTATTTTTTAACATGAATATCCATAAATTTCCATTAATTTTAGACAAGAGAACATGGGATTTTAGAAGAACATGAAACTCTTTTCTATATAATTAATGGATATTAATGGATATTTATGTTAAAAAATGGCCGTCGGCATCAGAAGAGGCGGTCGGGATAGACTCCGGTGGCATGGAGTTCGGCGAACTTGTCGACGACGCCCTGACGGTCGGCGGCGTAGGTCACGCCAAACCACTTGCTTTCGGTGGCGAGCACACTCACGCTTGCCGTGCCCTCCTCCACCATCTTGTTGATGAGCGTGGGGATATAGAACTCGGCCTTGGGCTTGGTGAGGTTCTCTTTGAGGAACTCCACAAAGTAGTCCTCACTGTGCTTGAAATAGTCGGGAGTGAAGCCCCAGAAGTTCATGCTCACCGGCGTGTCGAAGGCCAGGTGGTGCACCGAGCCGTCGTCGTCGGTAAAGGCGATGTCATGCTTCTCGTCGTAGCCGATGGAGGTGCGCTCCACAACGCCGGTGAGGTAGCCGTCCTCGGTCTGGCACACGCCGCGAGCCACGGTACCGCTCTCGCTCATCGTGTTACCCACCTTGAAGCCCACCATGCTGTAGCGACCGGTGCTGCCCTCGGGCAGGGCCTGCAGCCACGCGGCCATCACCTCAAAACTGTTGCGGCCATAGTAGTCGTCGCTGTTGATCACGGCAAACGGCTCGTTGATGACGCTCTTGCCCATCAGCACGGCGTGGTTGGTGCCCCACGGCTTGACGCGCTCCTCGGGGCAGGTAAAGCCCTCGGGCAGGTCGTGAATGTCTTGGAAGACAACCTCCACGGGGATGTGACCCTCATACTTCGAGAGAATCTTCTCGCGGAAGTCGGCCTCAAACACTTTGCGGATAACGAACACCACCTTGCCGAAGCCGCTGTGGATGGCGTCGTAGATTGAATAGTCCATGATTGTCTCGCCGTGAGGGCCAAGGCCGTCGAGTTGCTTGAGCCCGCCGTAACGGCTGCCCATGCCGGCAGCCAGCACAAATAATGTCGGTTTCATTTATTGTTATTTTAATATTTATTGAAAGGTTGAGAGGTTGAGGGTTGAGCCTCGCGCTATCGCGCTCGGTGATAATAGATTTACCTTCGGGGCGGCGCCGGGGGGCGCGCCATGGCCAACATTCCCATTTGCGTCAGCAAATGGCTAAACATCTCAACGCTAAACCTCTAAACGTTAAATTGTGGCGAAGCGGAAGAGGATCAGGCGGCGATATTCCTCGTCCGGGCGAAGTTCCTGCGAGGGGAACTGCGGCTTGTTGGGCGCGTCGGGGAAGCCCTGGCACTCGATGGCCACCGCGTCGTAGTCGTGGTAGACGTGTCCGCCCTTGCCCGCCGGACAGCCCTCGAGCCAGTTGCCCGTATAGACTTGCACGCCGGGCTGGTCGGTGAGCACCTCGAGGGTGCGTCCGCTCGTCGGGTCGCTCAGCAGCGCCGCGCTGTGCAGGCCGCCGTCCTCATGGCCGTCAATCACCCAGCAGTTATCGTAGCCCTTGCCGTAGCGCAGCGCGTCAAAATCAGCCTTTATATCACGGCCGATCGCCTTGGGCGCTGTAAAATCCATCGGTGTGCCAGCCACCGGAGCCAGTTCGCCCGTGGGGATGAGGCTGTCGCTCGTGGGCAGCCAGCGCGACGCGTTGAGTTGCAGCACATGGTTGAGCGCGGTGCCGGAGTCATGGCCGGCCAAATTCCAATAACTGTGGTTGGTGAGGTTGACCACCGTCGGAGCGTCGGTGATGGCGCTGTACTCGATGCGCAACACATTGTCTTCACTCCACGTGTAGGCCACGCGAGCCGTCAGCGTGCCGGGATAGTTCTCGTCTCCGTCGGGACTAACAAGCGAGAACACCACTGTCTCGCCCACCACCTCGGCGTCCCACACCTTGTGGCTGAAGCCTTCCGGGCCGCCGTGCAGCGCGTTCGGGCCGTTGTTGATGGCCAACTGATGGAGTTTGCCGTCCACCACAAGGTGCCCCTCGGCGATGCGGTTGGCATAGCGGCCGGGCGTCTTGCCGGCACACGGGCCATCATAGAAATAGTCGGCCAAATCCTCGTAGCCCAGCGCCACGTCGGCCAACCGGCCGTCGCGGTCAGGCACCGTCACGCGGGTGACACCGGCGCCGATGGGCGAGAGCTGCACGCTCGCGCCGCTCGCGTTGGTCAGTGTATAGGCCTCAAGCACGCCCAGTGGCGTGTCAAAGCACTCGGTTGTTATCTTTATCATATTAATTAACAGTTAAGGGGTTGAGGGG
>JAFTDD010000020.1 GCA_017454355.1 Muribaculaceae bacterium | reverse complement strand
GTTGAGAGGTTGAGGGGTTGTAGTGGTTTTAGGTGTTTTAGGGGAAGAATTTATTCTGCCCACTTGCGGTAGGCGCCCCCCTCGATGTGGGCAGAATAAATTATGCCCCTACAAGCGCTCGGGGATAATAGTTTTGATGCTCAATTGGCCGAGTTGTAGGGACGAGGCTTGCCTCGTCCTTTGCGGGCCCTACATTTATCCCCATTTGCGATAGCAAATGGCTCAACCCTCAACCTCTCAACCTTTCAGATTGTACCCCCGAGCAGAATCGAACTGCTATCTAAAGTTTAGGAAACTTCTATTCTATCCGTTGAACTACAGGGGCCCGTCTTGTTTTGCGCCGCAAAGGTACAAAAAAAGTACGAGGTACGAAGTACGAAGTACGAAGTATTTTCAATTTATGGTGTTGAGATTAGTTTTGCGTTGCTCGCGGCCAGGCCAAGGCCAGGCCCTACATTTCTTCCCATTTGCGTCAGCAAATGGCTCAACCTCTCAACGCTCAACCCCTCAACCCCTCAAGGGTCAACCTACACCGCCACAACGCCTTTTATTGTCGGATGGGGGTCGTAGCCCTCGAGCGTGAAGTCGTCATAGTCAAACTCCAGCAGGTCTTTCACCGACGGATTGAGGCGCATCACCGGCAGCGGCCGCGGCTCGCGAGTGAGTTGCAAAGCCACTTGCTCCATGTGGTTATGATAGATGTGGGCATCGCCAAGGGTGTGGATAAATTCGCCGGGTTCCAGACCAGTCACCTGAGCCACCATCATCAGCAGCAAGGCGTAACTGGCGATGTTGAACGGCACTCCCAGGAAGAGGTCGCCGCTGCGCTGATACAGTTGCAAGTCGAGTCGTCCCTGGGCAACATGGAACTGGAACATCGTGTGACACGGCGGCAACGCCATATCCTGTACCTCGGCCACGTTCCACGCGCTCACGAGCAACCGCCGCGAGTTGGGGTTGCTCTTAATCTGCTCCACCACGGCCGCAATCTGGTCAATCGTGCCGCCGTGATAATCGGGCCAACTGCGCCACTGGTGACCGTACACCGGTCCCAGATCGCCGTGCTCGTCGGCCCACTCGTTCCAAATGCGCACCCCGTGTTCCTGCAGGTAGCGCACGTTGGTGTCGCCCTTGAGGAACCACAACAACTCGTAGATAATACTCTTGAGGTGCACCTTCTTGGTGGTCACCAGCGGGAACCCGTCGCGCAGGTCGAAACGCATCTGGTAGCCAAACACGCCGCGCGTTCCCGTGCCGGTGCGGTCACCGCGGTCCACACCGTGCTCCACAACATGCCTCAATAACTCCAAATACTGCCTCATCGTCGAGAGATTTTAGATGTTAGATGTTAGATATAGATGACATAAGGCTGTTGGACAGTGCAGTTATCATCTTGCTTATTTCGGTAATGAGTTGGTTGGCTTCTGCGGTTTGCGCTTCAGAAAGATAATTCAATCGCTCACAAATCTCCAACTGAGTTGATAATTCCCATAGAGAGCCTCGGGCTATCGAATTGAAATTGACGCAATCTTTCTTGGAATTTCGTCCTTGACCTTCAGCCAAATTTGAAGGTATGGAAACAACCGCTCGTCGCATCTGATTAGAAAGCGAGAACATCTCCTCACGTGGCAATAACTTGGTCAAACGATATATTTCAACCGTTAAATCCATACTCTTCTGCCACACAAGCAGTTGTCTAAAATCATTGGATTTCATAAATTTATTTAATAATTACAGATATTAAGAAACAGCATCAATATCTAACATCTAACATCTAAAATCTAACATCTAAAATCTAAAATCTATTCATAGAGTTTGGCGGCGACAGCATCGTATTGCTTCTCGCTCGTGAAGCCACTGTGCTCCAGTTGGAGGATATCCTCGATTACCTCATCGAGGTAGGGGATAGTGGCGTTCTTGCTGTTCTTGATGCCTTTCTCGTAGATTTTGTAATAGTCAGTGCTCTTGAGAGCCTTGTGAAACTTCTTTCCCTCAGGAGTCTCGGTGCCGGTGTACTTCCACTTGGCGGCGGCAAAGACAGCCTTCTGCTTATTCATAAACTCTCGCAGTTCATGGGTATAACTGCCGTAGTTCTCAACCAGTTCGCGCTTTTTGAGCACATCCTTGGTTTCCATACCCTCAAAACTCTTCAAAGCCTCGTCAACGGCCTGCTTGCTGAACGGCATCATCAGCACGTCGAGCACCTCGCTCTCATACACCAGGTTGTCGCGACGGTCAAAGGCCGCCTCGCGGGCCTTGTTCGCCGTCTTGATGTCGTTCTGCATGGTCTTCTTCTGCTTCTCGAGCGCACTGATCTGCCCCTTAAGTTCTTTCTCGAGGCGGTTCAGGCTATCGATATGCGCCTTGAGCACGAGGATGCTGTCCTCTATCACTTTGATCGTGTCCTGCTTGGCGTCAATCAGTTGCTCCTGGCTGTAGATTTCGTCCTCGTGGTCGGCGATGGTGGCATTACCGCCACTCTGGGCTGCCACGCCCAGCCATAGCGCGGCAATCGCGATTGTCGATGTCAGTCGGTTAATCATCGTTGTCGGTATTTTTATCGTTAATATCAATGTTTTTTACAATTAATGTGCGAAGTTAGTGAAAAATTCGATAACTTTGCAGATTAATTGATTTTTTTTGATTATGGAATGTCCTAAATGTGGTCATCAGGCTCCTAATGGAGCCCACTTTTGCAACAACTGTGGCACGCCATTGGCCATCGAGCCGGCAGATGCCAACCTATATCCCTGCCCGGCCTGCGGCGAGATGATACCGCGCAGCGCCGTCTTTTGCCCGAAGTGCGGCAAGATGGTGCGTGACGATATGGCCGAGGAAGGGGCTAAAGTTCCGGGGCTTCCCTCCGTCCCTCCTAAAGAAGATGTGCCGACAATTGAGGCAGAAGCAGATCCTCAGAGCCCCCCCACTGCCCCTCCTGAAGGAGAGGAACCGGCAGTTGAGACAGAACCGATCACCCCTCCTTCAGGAGAGGACGGGGAAGGACAAACCACGTTCTACCGCAATCTGGGCATCGGAATCGCCGCGGTGGCCGTCATCATCGGACTGCTGCTCACCATGCGCATGTGTAATGGAGGCAACCAACGCCTCGAAGACCTTGAGCGCGGCGACAGCGTCTCTGTCACCCGCCAAGTGACCGCCGAGGTAGAGAACCCGCTCGACGTGTTTGCCACCGAACTCAGCCGCCACAACCTGGAAGGCGACAACGCGGTGCCATCAGCCGCCGTCTTTTTCAGCGGCAACGCCGCAACGGGCACTCCGGACCGCATCGCCGGCATCACCATCGGCGCCAATGACGGCAACCGCTCGTTCCTCAAAGTCTATGTGCTCGAGCGCAGCGGCAGCACTTGGATGCCAACTCTCAAGGAGACCAAATTCTTTGACGGCCGCACTATCGACATGAGCGAGACCGAGTTGCGCACCGCTCCGGGCAGCATGCCGCGCGCAGCCTCCATCGGCGGACACGACGCGATGGTCTTTGCCATGGTCAACCTGCCGGTGGGCTCCGTCACCGGTGGCAACGGGCGCGTGACGATGGGCCTCTATGACCTGGACGGCAACGCGTTGCACCTGCTGGACTACGACGGCACCATCAAGCGGCATGACGACGGACGCACCTACGTCCACGGCAAGCCGCTGCAAGGCACCTCATCGCCGCAGATGAAGTTCCTCGCCGACGAGGCCGTCAAGGTCAAGCGCATCTATTTCCCCACCGAGGAGGAACTGCAAGCCGAGGAGGAAGAGCGCCTGCGACAAGAAGAGGAGGAGCGCCTCAACGACCCCGATAACGCGGCCGACGTCTGGGCCGAGGAGAACGCCGAGGCAATGGCCACCATCGACAAGGGCGGCGCCGCGGTGACCGTCAAAACCTATGACAAGCCAATCTTCAACCTGCGCGACACCAAACGCAAGGTGGACCTGGGCGGACACCTCGCCTTCTGCAGCAACGACGGCAAGGTGTACGGCTTTGACAAGAACACCCGCAAGTACTTCGTCATCTATGCCGGCGGCGCCACCGACATCGCCCGCGGCACCCACGGCGACACCGACCTGGAAATCTCCACCGCCGAGGGCACCCTCCACTACGACCTGGCCACCAACCGCCTCACCAAATAAAGGTTGAGCGTTGAGAGGTTGGGTGAAAGGTTGAGAGGTTGAGCGTTGAGAGGTTGAGCCATTTGCTGACGCAAATGGGAAGAAATGTAGGGCCTGGCCTTGGCCTGGCCGCCTGTGACGACAACACTACCTCTCAACCCCTCAACCTCTCAACCCCTCAACCTCTCAACCTCTCAACCTCTCAACCCCTCAACCTCTCAACCTCTCAACCCCTCAACCCCTCAACCTCTCAACCTCTCAACCCCTCAACCTCTCAACCCCTCAACCTCTCAACCCTCAACCCCTCAACTGTTATGCTCAAGAGACTGCTTCACACGGCACCGGCGAGCGCCGCCATCAATATGGCGCTCGCTTTTGCCGCGTTTATGCTGGCACGCTTCATCTTTGTCCTTGAGAACCTCGACACCTACGGCGCGTCGTTATCATGGTCGGCGCTGCCCACACTGCTCAGAGGCAGCCTGCGCTTTGACACCGCGGCCCTCCTCTACATCAACGCCCTCTACCTGTTGCTCACCCTGCTGCCGCTGCACATCAAGGAAAACGACCGCTTTCACCGCGCCATGCGGTGGCTCTTTGTGGTCACCAACGCCGTCGGAGTAGCACTCAGCCTGTGTGACGCGGTTTACTTCCCATACAGTGGCCGACGCGCCACAATGACAATCTTTGACCAGTTTGCCGCCGAGAGCAACCTGGGCTCCATCTTCCTCACAGAGGTGATAAACCACTGGCATCTGGCGGTAGCGCTGTCCGGCATCACCTTCCTCCTTTGGCGACTGTTCCGCAAACCTGACCTAATGGCCTATAGCGGCGGCGCGGCATACTATGGCAGCCAAACCATCGCTTTGCTCGCGACAGCGACGCTCACCGTACTCGGCATACGCGGCTCGTTTATCGTGGGCACCAAACCGATGAATATCGAGACGGCGCGCCTCTACGCCGCCCGGCCGGCCGACGCCTCGCTCGTGCTTAACACCCCCTACACGCTCATCCGCAGCATCGGCAAGCAGCCGTTCATCACACCGCGCTATATGACCGACGCCGAGATGGAGGCCGTCTACTCCCCCATCCACCACCTGCCGGCCGACGGCGACAGCATCGGCGCGCCTTGCCGTGGGCACAACGTCGTCATCATCATGGTCGAAAGCCTCGCCACCTCCTACATCGGCTTCTACAACGGCGGTCAGTCAACAGCGGGCGGTCAATTGCGGGCGGTCAACCTTTCAAATTCCCTCACGCCGTGTGTCGACTCTATCGCCGCACGCGCGCTCACGTTCACTCAATCGTTTGCCAACGGACGCGTCTCGATGGACGCCATGCCGTCAACATTGTGCGGCATACCGATGATGGTCGAGAACTTCTTCCTCACACCGGCCGCCATGAACGACATCAACGCCATGCCGGCAATGCTCGCCACGATGGGTTACACAACCGCCTTTTTCCATGGCGCCCACAACGGCTCAATGCAATTTGACGCCTTCGCCCGCTCGGCCGGCATCACACGCTACTATGGTCTCAACGAATACCGCGCCAACTACAAGGGTGCCGGCCATAATGACTGGGACGGCAAGTGGGCAATCTACGACGAGCCGTTCCTCCAATACACGCTCGATGAATTGGAACACATGCCGCAGCCGTTCATCTCCACCATCTTCACCGCCAGCAACCACCACCCCTACAACGTGCCCGACCACTTCGCCGCCACCCTGCCCGACACGCTCAAGAACACCGGCCAACCGATATTACGCACCGTGCGATATACCGACCACGCTTTGAGTGAATTTTTCCGCCGCGCGGCAACTATGCCATGGTTCAACAACACCCTCTTCGTTATCCTCGCCGACCACACTAACGTCACCTCGCAGCCCCTCTACAGCACGGCCCTCGGCCGATACCGCATCCCGATTATCCTCTACACTCCCGACCAAAGCCTGCCGGCTGCCCTGCGTGATGACATCGTGGTGCAACAAACCGACCTCACGCCGTCCTTGTTGCACCTGCTGGGCTACAAGGGCTCGTTCGTCGCTTTCGGTAACGACATCTTCGCCACCGCACCCGACCGCTCGTGGGCCTTCTCCTACAACGACGGCATCTATCAACTTGTCACCACAACCCGCCTGCTCCAGTTTGACGGCACACGGCTCATCGGCCTCTACGACTATCACGCCGACCCACTGCTGCGCCACAACCTCGCCGGCCACGAGGATGTCAACAGGGAACTCACCCTGCTCAAAGCCATAATCCAACAATACATGCAACGCATGAACGATAACCGCCTCACCGTTGGCCATGACGCGCCCCCTCGCGCCGTCCATCAATAACGAAAAACGAAAAAAATGCAATTTCTCGAACAACACAACTTGACCGGCCTCGCCATCGGCCTGGCAACATTCCTGATTATCGGCGTCTTCCACCCCCTCGTCATCAAGGGCGAATACTATTGGGGCATGAAATGCCGCTGGGCGTTCCTCGCCGGAGCCATCATCGCCGGCGGCGCGGCACTCGTCGTGAGCGACGTGCTGTGGCAGTCGCTGCTGGGTGTCACCGCCTTCTCGTGCCTGTGGTCAATCCACGAGGTCAACCAGCAACGCGAGCGCGTCAAAAAAGGCTGGTTCCCCCGCAACCCCAATCGCACCTACGACGCCTCTTACGACGCCTAAACCCGGCTTGCTCACTGAAGACAATAAAGACAAGGCTGATAAACGTGTCTCAAAAAAATGACCTATACGCCAAAATTTATGGAAAATTTATGGTAATTCGTGTTAAAAATTAAACCTCGACTTTTTACGGTGAACTCTCAAATATAGAATCTCATGACCTCATAAAACCTCATGTTCTCTTGTCTAAAATTCATGGAAATTGGTGTTAAAAAAAATTTGGACGCGGTAGTGTGAGTTTTTTTTGCTATATTTGCAATTTCATTACAAAAAACCGAAATCAATGATGAAAAGACTGACGACACTCGCGGCGGCAACACTGCTCGCCGCCGGAGCCATGGCACAGACTGACGGCCTGTGGTTGCGCTATGCACAAATCTCACCCGACGGCAATCGCATCGCCTTCACCTATAAGGGCGACATTTACACCGTGGCCGCAAGCGGCGGCATCGCCTCCCAACTCACCACGCTGCCCAGTTACGAGACCCACCCCGTGTGGAGCCCGGACGGTAGCCAAATCGCCTTTGCCAGCGACCGCAAGGGCGGCATGGACATTTTTGTGATGCCCGCCACCGGCGGCACACCCCGCCAGTTGTCGTTTAACAGCGCATCAGAGACGCCGTGGAGTTTCTCGCCCGACGGCAAATATATCTACTATAGCGCGGCCATACAAGACCCGGCCACGAGTATGCTCTTCCCCAGTTCGCGTTTGACTGAGTTATACAAAGTGCCTGTGGAGGGCGGCAAGAGCACGCGAGTGCTCGCCACGCCGGCCGAGTGGGCCGTGTGGAACGCCGCCGGCACTCAGATGCTCTACCAGGACCGCTACGGCATCGAGGACGAGTGGCGCAAGCACCACACCAGCAGCACCACGCGTGACCTGTGGCTGTACGACGCCAAGAGCGGCCGCCACACCAACCTCACCAATCGCGCCGGCGAGGACCGCAATCCCGTGTGGAGCCCCGACGGCAACCGGATGCTATTCTTGAGTGAGCGCGACGGCCGCAATGCCATTAACGTGTATAGCCAGGCCATTGAGGCGGGCGCGCCGGCCACGGCACTCACCACGTTTGACCGCCACCCCGTGCGTTTCCTCTCGGTGGCCAAGAACGGCACTGTGTGCTTTACCCACGACGGCGCCATCTACACCATGCCGCACTCCGGCGGCACGCCCCGCAAGGTTACCGTGGTCATCAACCACGACGACACCGACCAGGTGACGCGCCTCAACTTCACCAAGGGCGCCACGGCGGCCGCCGTCTCGCCCGATGGCAAGCAGGTGGCCTTTGTGGTGCGCGGCGATGTGTTTGTCACCAACGTTGAGTACGGCACCACCAAGCGCATCAGCGCCACGCCCGAGGCCGAGGACGACCCCACATGGAGCGCCGACGGCCGCACCTTGGTCTATGCCAGCGAGCGCGGCGGCACGTGGCAACTCGTGCAGGCTACCATGGCTCGCAAGGACGACCCGAGTTTCTCTAACGCCACCGTCATCGACGAGCAAATCCTCGCGCCGGACGCCAAGGTAGAGCGGATGATGCCGCGCTTTAGCCCCGACGGCACCGAACTCGCCTTTATCCAAGACCGTAACCGTCTGATGGTGATGGACATCAAGACAAAGAAAATCCGCCAAGTCACCGACGGCAGCACGTGGTATGAGACCAACGGCGGCTTCGCCTACTCGTGGAGCCCCGACGGCGAGTGGTTCGCGCTCGAGTTTATCGGCAACGGCCGCGACCCGTACACCGACGTGGGCATCGTCAGCGCCAAAGGCGGCGAGATCACCAATATCACCGGCAGCGGCTACTTCAGCGAGAACCCCGTGTGGGTGATGGGCGGCAAGGCTATCATGTTCAGCAGCAACCGCTACGGCATGCGTGCCCACGGCTCGTGGGGCTCGCAGGACGACGTGCTGCTGTGCTTCGTTAATCAGGACGCCTACGACCGCTACCGCCTGAGCAAGGAGGACTACGAACTGCTCAAAGAACTCGAGAAGGAGCAGAAAAAGAAAGACGAGAAGAAAACCGACGATAAGAAGAAAGACAAGAAGGACGACAAGGCCGCCGAGGACCCTTCGCCACTGATTAATGTGGAACTGGACGGCATCAGCGACCGCGTCGTGCGCCTCACGCCCAACAGCAGCGACATCGCCAGCGCGATGGTCACCCCCGACGGCGAGACGCTTTACTACCTCTCGAAGTTTGAGAAAGGATATGACATGTGGAAGATGGACCTGCGCAAGCACGAGACAAAACTCATCAACAAGATGAACGCCTCGCGCGCACGCTTCATGGCCGCCGTCAAAGACGACAAGAGCCTCTTCATCCTGGGCTCGGGCACAATGCAGAAACTCACCATCAGCGGCGACAAACTCGCCTCAATCAGTTTCAAGGCCGAGATGAAGATGAGCCTTGCCGATGAGCGCGAGGCAATGTTCAACCACGTTGCCCGCCAAATCGACAAGCGTTTCTATAACCTCAACTACCACGGCGTGGACTGGCCGCGCATGGTGGAGGACTATCGCAAGTTCTTGCCCCACATCAACAACAACTACGACTTCGCCGAGATGCTCAGCGAGTTGCTGGGCGAACTCAACGCGTCACACACCGGCAGCCGCTACTATCCCCGCGGCGGCGAGGCGACGGCCGACCTGGGCGTAATCTTTGACTGGAGTTACACCGGCTCCGGGCTGCGCGTTGAGGAGGTCATCGCGCGCGGACCGCTGGCTCATGCCGGCAGCAAGGTGCGCCCCGGCACCATCATCGACCGCATCAACGGCGAGCCCATTACCGTCGAGAATGACTATAGCCTGCTGCTCAACGGCCAGGCCGGACGCAAGACGCTACTCGACCTGCGCGACCCGGCAACGGGCGCCGTGTGGCAGGAAGTCATCAAGCCCATCACCAAGAGCGAACTCAACAACCTGCTCTACGACCGCTGGGTGAAGCGCAACGCCGCCATCGTCGACAGCCTGTCGGGCGGACGACTGGGCTACGTCCACATCAAGTCGATGGGTGACGCGAGTTACCGCGACGTCTACAGCCAAATCATGGGCAAATACTACAAGCGCGACGGCATCGTGATCGACACCCGCTGGAACGGCGGCGGACGCCTGCACGAGGACATCGAGGTGCTATTCAGCGGCAAGAAGTATTTCACCCAAGTCATTCGCGGCCGTGAGGCCTGCGACATGCCCAGCCGCCGCTGGAACAAGCCGAGCATCATGCTGCAGTGTGAGGCCAACTATAGCAACGCCCACGGCACGCCGTGGGTCTATAAGCACTGCGGCATCGGTCGCCTGGTGGGCATGCCCGTGCCGGGCACGATGACCAGCGTCAGTTGGGAGGACCTGCAAGACGACTCGATGCTCTTCGGCATACCCATCATCGGCTACCGCCTGCCCGACGGCTCTTACCTCGAGAACTCACAACTCGAGCCCGACGTTAAGGTAGCCAACGACCCCGCCACCGTTGTCAACGGCGTCGACGACCAACTCGCCACCGCCGTGCGCGAACTCCTCAAGGAAATCGGCAAATAGTTAAATCTGAGAGTTCTAAGATTTCTTAGATTTCTTAGATTTCTTAGAACTCTCAGATTTCTCAGAAATATAAGATTGAAAACCACAAACTTAAAAAACTAATTTACTATGGTACTATTGGATTCTTTTTTCGCAAACGGAGGCTCGTTCTTCCACATCTGCGGCTGGATTGCCAGCATCGGTCTGATTTTGGGCTACGTGCCACAGGCGCTGCTCACCATCCGCACTCGCAACACCGACGGCATCTCGCTGCCCGGCTTCATCGCCATGGCAATCGGCTGCTTCGGTTTCATCTGTCAGGGCCTGATGATGGGTATCTGGAGTGACGGTCACCCGGGTCAAGGCTTCTTTATCTTCGCCACCAACCTGATTACCTTCACCTGCAGCGTCATCATCTTCGCCATCAAGATGTATAACGACTACTTCAAGAAATAGCCGTTACTCAAACCCGCGAAGCGGGTGAAAGCCCATAGGCGGGGGTGAAGCGAAGCGCAACCCCCGTGAGGCATCCTCCACCAAACGCAATTTAAGCCCCGTAGGGGCGGCAGACTCACTGCGAGTTCTGCCGCCCCTACGGGGCTATCAGCGATGCGAGGAAACCGTCCTATTACGGGGGCTCACGCCCCCGCCTATGAGCCGTCGCCCCTAACGGGGCTTGGGTGGACGTGGAATAGTCAGAAGACAAACGGCGGCAAGTGGCTGTTGCGGCGCTTCTGCTCCAACTCGGCCTCCATGCGACGCACACCGGCCTCAAAAAAGAACGTCACCAAATACTCGTCGGTGCCCTCCTCACGGATTTGCCTCAACGCGGCAATGTAACGTTCGCGGTCCTCGCGCTCGATAATGAGCAACGGATGGCCGGCACGCAGCAATATCCAGTTGGAGAGCAAGCGGCCAGTGCGCCCGTTGCCGTCTCGGAACGGGTGAAGATACTCAAAGAAACCGTGAAAACGCGCGGCCAGCACCATCGGATGAACCTCGCCGGCCTCAATGGCACGAGCCGTTGACGCCATAAGCGACGGCACACGCGCCACCAATGCCTTATGGTCGCCAAACACTGTGTCACCGGCTGCCATATCCACCGTTGTATAGCCGCCCGGCACTGCACCCGGCGCACGATAGGATAGCGTATGCTCAGTCACCAAGCGATTGGCCTCACGCAACAACGCCTCATCAAAAGTGGCGCCGAGGTTGTTGACAACAAAATTGAAAGCACGGAAGTGGTCCGCAATCTCCATACATTCAAGCAGCGAGCGACCCGCAGGCACCATCGCGAGTCCCTGCTCATAGAGTGCGCGCGTGTCGTCAACGGTGAATGTGTTGCCCTCAATGGCACACGAATGGCAAGAGAATAAAATCTCATTGCGCGCCATCAAGTCCTCGGGAGACATCCGCCGCACAATGCGCTGCTCATAGTCGGCTCGCACCTGCTCGTACCTCTCAATCTCCTTCACAAACATTCCTTTGACATCTCAGATTTCTTTGATCTCCTAAAATCCGCAACTCGTTGTTTGCCTGTCCAAAATTAAAATTCCTCTCGTCTATTTCCGTCTATTTTCGTCTATTATTCTCATGAAAAATCCGTAAAATCTTTATCGTAAATTTTCGTAAATATTTTATTTTATGTTGTTTATAATTAATTTACGTGAATTTACGAAAATTTACGAGAAATACACCAATAGATAAAAATAGACGTAAATAGACGTAAATAGACGAGAGGTTGGAGAGTTGCGGAATTAAGGGATCTATCAAATTGGAAACTATAAACTTAAAGCGTGGCGTCGCTCTGCTGGAAGGTGGTGCCCTGACGCATGTCGCCGGTGTCAAAACCGAGTTTGAGCCACTTCATGCGCTGCTGGCTCGTGCCGTGAGTGAAACTCTCGGGCACGTCGTAGCCCTGGGCGCGCTTCTGCAGATAGTCGTCACCAATCACGCTGGCGCAGCGGATCGCCTCCTGCAGGTCGCCCGCGTCGAGCGAGCCGAACATCTTCTTCTCATAGTGAGCCCACACTCCGGCATAGAAGTCGGCCAGCAACTCCAGACGCACACTCACGCGGTTGGCGTCCTTCTCATTCATGCGCGACATCTGCTGGTGAGCCTGCTGCAGTTGGCCCGTCAAATACTCCACATGGTGACCCACCTCGTGGGCGATAACGTAGGCGTAGGCAAAGTCGCCCTCGGCACCGAGTTGCTGCTTCATTGTGGCAAAGAACGACAGGTCGATGTAGAGTTTCTGGTCGCCGCTGCAATAGAACGGACCCATCGCCGCGCTGCCCTGGCCGCAAGACGTCTGCGTGTTGTCGGTGTACAACACCAACGTCGGATTCTTATACTCGCCCAGACCTTGCTCGCGGAACACCTTGCTCCACACATCCTCGGTGCTGGCGAGAATCTGCTTGGAGAACGTGGCCAATTGTTGCTCCTCCTCGGTGAACTCACGCTGCTCCGTGGCCGTCTGGCCACCCTGCTGCAGGCCCATCTGGCCGGCCGTCTGGAGCACGTCGCCCAAGTTGCCACCCATCAGCAGCGTGATAATCGCCGCGATGATAATGCCGCCTATGCCGCCCACACCCACTTTGGCGCCGGTGCTCATGCCGCGGCGGTCCTCCACATTGCTACTCTCTCTGCGTCCGTCAAGTTTCATAATCAGTATATCGTTTTTAGTTGTTAATAATTCAGTCACATTCAATCGACAAAATTATAAAAAAATCACGAAACAACAAAAAAAGATGTTAGATGTGTAAATGTGAAGGCAATGCGGGCACCGGTCGCAGTGACCGATGCCCGCATCTTGTCCATTTCGGAAACCTTGTCAGAATAGTGACAACGTAGAGGGGCGTGACACTAATCGCTGGATTGCTTCCCGCATGTTGGTGGAATCAATGCGAATGACCGACTGGTCCTCTTGCAGAATTTGTCTGTTTAGGTCAAACATCGGGTTGCCGTGATGCTTTGCCTCATTATAGATGACACCGCGCTTGATGCCGTATAGTTTAGCTTTACCCATTGCGTGGCGTGAGCCGCAGTCATTGCCCAAATTGTTGAGGGCATAACTCGCGGCAAGCACGATTGCATCGGAGAATAATGCCTGCAGCCGGTCTCTAACGATGAATCGGCTGACCATATCATTACGGCTCTTTGGATCGTCATAGTATTCGCTGACCAAGAGACCGCCACTCTCCACAATCCGTTCGGCCAATGCGACATTCTCTTTTGGATAGATGCCGCTCAACGGACTCGGCAGGACTGCAATTGTTTTGGCACCATGGTCAAGAGCGGTCTTATGGGCTATCGTGTCGCACCCCAATGCGAGGCCACTGACGATAGTTGCGCCACATTTTAAAATCTCGGCCGTCACAATCTTTTCGGTCAACTCAATCTTGCAGTCGGGATTTAAGACGCCGATGACAGCGATGTTGAGATTCGACTGGCTTAGGAGGGAAATGTCGCCTTTATAAAACAGAGCAAATGGCTTATCGGCCGGCTTGACATTGCCTCGGATATGCGGGAAGTCGACATCTCCAAGAGCCACAAGACCATCGACACTACTACCAAGGCGGCTGACGGCAGCCTCAATGCGTGCGCTTTTCTCCTTGAACTCGTACTCGTCAGTTTCAAGGAGACTGCACAGTTCGGCTATCGACTCGTTCCCAAGCAGATTATTGTTAATCCAAGCAGGGCCTTTCTTGGGGAACGTCCGCACTGTCAAAACGTTTATTGCGTTATCGGTGTAAAGCATATCCGTTGTTTTAAAGCGTTAATAACTACTGACCGTCTTGCCAATCGAGTAGAAGAACACCCGCCTTGCACCTTTGTCAAAGAGTGCCTGGAGACAGTCCTCATCGATGTTGACCGTCTTGGTGTAGAGGTCGTCAATCAACAGAATGTCTTTGCCGACAACATCATCGGCAATTGTGCAAGTGTCATTGGTGATGCCGGCATAAGGCATGCGCCCGTTTCCACCGAACCCCGAGCGAGCGCGGTGAGTTGTCTTAGTGTCGGTGTGTCGGATGATGTCATGAGTTCCGTCTTCGAATCCCGTAAGCCGCATAACAACCAGTTGTATGGTAGCCCTCAAATAGAGTTGGTCATAGCGATAAGTCTCTTCCCGCTTGGCTCTCGGGATGACGCAAACCCTCAGCGACGACATACCGGTGGCCCGCAGAATTTGAGGCAGGTCTGTCTCGAGGATACGGGCAAGGTTTTTACGGGCAGCCTGAAGGACAATCGCCGGATAAGGCGTGATATCATTCTTCAACGTGCAGATTGTGTTTTCAATAGTGCCCGGCTCTCTCCAGCGACCGCCACTATAGTAGTCCTCATGATAAAACGCCTGCACGTCATGTGAAAGGCAACGCACTCCGAAAATGTCACCGCGAAAGGTACTCTCGCTCGAAAGAATTGTAAAACTCTTCATTTTGAATTATTTTTAAAATTTAACATTAATAATATTAATCTCTGCTATGCCTCTTTCCACAGCCTGACGGGCACAATCGGCCTCGTTCTCAAAGAGGACGACCGCATCAAGGTCGTACCCGTTTCGGACGAGAATATCATACTTTGTACCACTCTCCTTGTCTTCGGCAAAGTATTGTTCCGAAAAGAGTTGAGTGATGCCATAGTGATTGCAAATATCCAGCGCACGTCCTCTGTGACTATTAGTCAAAAGGATGGTCCGATTCCGGTTTTGATGCAGACAGTTCAAGATTCTGACCAAGTTCATGTTTAACGTTGTTTCGGCAATGTGGGCTTGGAAGCACCCATTCTTGGCCCGTATGACCCTATTGTATAATTCATCCGACAAGCCAGGAAACATTGATGACAACCGTTCGCGGGTGAATCGGCTGCTGAAGTCCCAACTGACTGTTGTGCCGAGCACAAGAGCGATAGCATCAATATAAGCCAAACTGTTGGCAATGTCTGTTTCGACCAATGTATTGTCAAGGTCAAAAACGAACGTGAGTTGTGTTGAACTGTCCCTCATAAAGCGCAATTATTAAATTTTGCGCTGCAAAGTTAGAGAGACGTTGCGAACTCTTTGTTCGTACTTTCAACAATTATATGAAACAGCCATCTCCTTTACACGTTTTATTATTTTATCTCGTATCACTGCAGGCGACAGCACAATCACCCCGCTGCCGAATGAAGCAAGTTCGCGTATCAGTTCGTAATTACACTTGCAGTCTATTCTGAAAAATGCGCCGCCTTTGAGCGACGGGGTCTCTTCTCGCAACCGTTCCGCTTTTTCTTTTGTCAGGTTCCTTTGTGACTCATGAATCGGCTTTGTCTTGATATAATGCATCTCTGTGTCATCGGCCCAGAAAACAATTTGGTAGATAGGGCTGTCATCGAAATAAGTAACCCCGATAATGTCCTCAAAACGCTCAGCCAGATTTTCGCTTGGCTCGATATAGTCAAGAGCCGTTTGCGGCATAATCGTGTCTATGCGGTCCAAACTGAAAGATAGAATCTTTCCGTCACAATCGGCAACGCCAATAACGTACCAACGGCGGTTGTACTCTTTCAACAGATAAGGGTGGAAGATAATCTGTTTGACTGTGTCCGGTGCGGCGAATGTGTGATAATGGAGTTCGATGACTTGTTTTTGTGAAATCGCCGTGAACAACTCACCGAGCAGATTTGAGTTCTCCAACGGGTTCTTTGTAAACAATATGATAGGCTCATGACGTAATCCGTCAGGCATCTGCAGACTCTGCCGTAACTGCTCCAATGCCTCAAAGTTTGGTAGCCCATCGAATTGTCCAAGCAACGATAGCGCCTCGCCTAACAAGTACTTCTCATCGTCCGAGAGTTTCTTCTTAAAGATTGAGTAGCCGAGCTCTTTGTAGCGCAAACACTTCTTTTGCGTCGTCTTGCCCGTTTCTCTGTTCAAGCAGGGCACCCATCGGCGTTCAATCTCGGCCATAAACGGTCCCTCGTTCTCAAGATAGTCAATGTCTTTCTCGATAGTTCGCCGGACGACCCCCTTCGTGTCACAGTACAACTCCGACAGCCGACGGCTCACCTCCTCGGTCAAGTCATCGAGAGAATAGTCATGATACCGGTTGCTCAGCAACCCATCGAGTATCATATATCGCGTCATCGCATTCTTATTCGCCGGCATAATGGATATCTATTAATAAATAATCTCGATGAGTGTTATTATTCAGCTTGATTTAATAATCTATTTTGTTTTTCTCCTATCGTGAAATTAGGGAAAGAATTGTTCATTCTACTTTCATCAAATGGCATGGACTCTTTAAACACTTTGCACGCGTCGTTCAGAAAATCGGAATATGCTTTGTGTGACCAATTACTATGGTTATAGAAAAATGGATGGAAAGCACACACTGTCGTGGTTTTTTGCGCTTTTCCGCGTTTAAAAAGGTCAAAGCCCCCACCACAACCTATATAGATGTTATTAGTCGCAATTGTTCTGTCGTGGAATTTATCTCTTGAGCATTTGACTATACAGAGTGAAAAATTGATTTCGGGACGCAACCGCTCTATGATGTCCTTTACTTGATTAAAACGTCTATTGCTGTCATATGGAATGCCTCGATCGTTGCATAAAGTGGTAAAAAGTGTGATTTGAAAAGTTAATGCATTGCTGAGGTGTTTCGGAAGTATCGCATCTAATATCTTGGAGAGATTTTCTTCAATGCTAGCAGAATCGTTGAGGAGATAATTGTCCACAATCACAAGTGAGTTGCAAGGATTGGCAACCCCATGTTTGGACAGGCATTGATACCAATCAGCCTCTTCCCTGCGGTGCAGGGCAATGCCGTGGTCAAAGATAAGGTGTTTGAAGTCGTTGATGTTCTCTATACAGATAACAATGATTCCAAACTCGTCCATAGCCTTTTCGCAAACCGCCTTAGATTCACAAGAAAAAAAAATGGCATTTAAGAATTTGTCCTGATTCAGCGTCTCGTCAAGATTAACTTTTTCCGCGTTTACATGAAGGTGCAAAAGCCCTTCTTGCCGTTTGCGGTCAATGTCAAGCATTTGCTCCTCAAAGGATGTGATTTCAGGATCTCTGTCATCTCTTATGGCTTCTTTGCGTTTATTTTCTATTCCTCTAAATATATCGTCATATTCCTCTTGACTAATGTTTAGATAGAGTTTGACATCTTTGCTAATCAACAACTGTCTTACGTTTGCAGCAATCTCATTATCTGTACAAAACAAAGGACCTGTGCAGTGCATTTTTGTGCCTTGCATAGATAATATCGATTCAAGGAAACCTATATCACAATAGATAGTTTGGCGGTATGTACCCATAATTAAGTTACATTAATCTGCGTGACAATTTGGTCGCTTCGTCATAAAACCCCTCACCAAAGGTATCGTCAAGGTATCCGTCACTACAAATAGCAATTCGCTTGACTTTCTGTTTTGACTTATTACTAGGAGCGTTGACATAGAAAATTGACACATCGGAACGATTAACGCTGATTTTATTTCCTTTTTCGTCTTCATCACCATGTTCGCTTGCAATAAGTTGCAGTTTGCGGATAAGGTACTCCGAGTGGGTCTCGATGATGAAGTGGATGTTATACTTCTCATAAGCCTCAACAAACATATCGGCAAGCAACGACTGATACTTGGGATGCAGATGAATTTCCGGTTCTTCAATGGCAATCGTGTTTATCTCGTAGTGGAAAGTCTCTGTGTCATAGCCATCAAATGCTTCCAAACACCAAATATTATTGACCTTCTCGCCTTGTGCCGCGAGAATTGCGGTTTCTATTTGGAGCAGGATAGATACTAACTGAGTGATGCCATAGCCCTCGTCGGCAAGGATTCTTCCCGTGTCATTCTCCGTCTTGTGTAAACGGATTTGCACACCAAGGCCTTCTTGATCGATATTAAGTGAGATGGCTTTACCAATCTCAAACTTCTCTATCCAACGATTCATAAAACTATCGACAACGTAATCACGTTTGCCTATGAAGCCAATGCTATTGACATACTCCATATAAAGATGCCTATTTTCGAAATAGTTTTTAAGAAGTTGAGAGAAGTCGTCTTTGGAGTCAAGCGTATAGAGACGGTTTACGTTGGCTCGAGCCGAACTGACATAAGACATATTGCCGCACCAATCGGGGCAAACAACTTCCTGCACAAGAACCTCAGCAAATTTAGAGAGCAGCCTATAAGCGGAGTGATCAAAGTTCCCCAATGGATTAAATTCTGATGGCTCGTAATAAGTGTATACACCATTGCCATTGGGTGCAAAAATCTTATTCAATTCCATTACAACTTCATACAACATATCAAAAGAAAGAGGGCGGCTTTGCCATTTCTCAATTTTTGCTTCTCTTTTGGCTCTTTTAGTCGCCTCGTCTTCTTTTAAGTCATCATTTTCGAATAATGATATGGAGTAAGCTATATTATAAGGATTGACAGTAAGATACTTCTGCTCAAACTCCAAGTTATATGCTTTAAGCAGATGACATCCTATTGTGAGCAAATCGGAAGGGGCAGATGGTTTTCTCGTGCAATACATTTTCTCAAATTTCTTTGTCTGCTCATCAGCAAAGAAATCATCAAATGTATCAAAACCAGATTCCATGAACGCATTGATAATCTTATGAGAGGCGAATATCAAATCTTCACCAGCATTCTCAAGAAACTTGGTTTCGATGAACGTTCCCACTTCGTTTTTGGGGAGTTTCGATAATTCATTGATTATTGGTATAGCGAATATACTCTTCTTGCCTTGCAATTCCACTAATGAGTTTGCATCTGCTTTCAATTCGTCAATAATGGATTTTTGACGAATAGTATGGCGCACAAAGCGAAAGATATCGCTTCGGCGCTTATTATCTAATGTGCGCAGATAGTCAATAATATCTTTGATTTTTGCTTTATATTCTTCTTCTTCAAGACCGTAACCAAAGGCATGTTCCCAGTCTATGTCGGAATACTTATGAACTGCATATTCTACAAGAAGGAAAGTTATATAATCTTCCTTGATTATATTGAGGTTGCAGTAGGAAGCGCGATTCTTGCCCGAATAATAGAATACGCCCTCATCTGTGCTCATCGTGATAGATTGGAGATATGCGTTATTAAGCACGTCGTTCTCGTCTGCGGAGAATACAAGTTCCACAGTCACATCTTTTGAGAGCATGAGCGAGTAGGTCGTATATTCTATGGTAACAGTTTTTGCTTCAGAACCATCGTGCACAACCTTGTCGAAACGACCTAAAAGGTTGTTAGGATAAGTCGTGAAATCTAATTTGTATTTATCAATCTCTATTGGATCTCCTTTCTCAATAGCTTTCTTGATTTGCGCAAGAAAACTATTGAGCATAAAGACTGCCTTGACAACTGAACTCTTGCCGGAACTATTGCTGCCGGTCAATATGGTGATTGGGTTCAATTCGAAAGTTACACCATTCTCATCGAACACTCTAAAATTCTTTATATTTAACGTAGTCTTCATATTGCACTGTTTTTTCGTTTTGCGCTGCAAAATTAAGAATAATTTACGAATTCTATGTTCATATTTTGCATAATTTGTCGTTATTTTCCTCGCCGGCAACACGATTTATTGCGGTAAGTCCGAGTTTATCCGTTTAAACAGGGTGGAACTCGGTTTGGCCGGGCCGGTTATTCGGTGAGGAGCCAAAGCCAAAGAGGGAGGACTTCGATAGAGCCGGTAGCGGTGGAGATGGTAGTATGGTCATCGTAGGTGAGTATAACGCGGTGCGCACAGGGGAGCGATGCGGAGAGCGTGCGGAAGGCGGTAATCTCCCTACTGCGGGCACTGAGGTCAGTCACGCTATAGGCCACTTGATAGGCGGTTTCGTTCTCGGGAATGTAAAAGTCTACTTCACCGGTAGGGCGAGAGTTGAAGTAGACGCTTTGCTCACGGCCGAAGCGCCGCAAAAGTGTCGTGGCGACAAGGTTTTCGAGCAGAGATGATTTCTGGTTGATAAGAAACAAGTTGAGCAAGCCATTGTCAGTGAAATAGTATTTGCGGCTGCTTTCTCGTTGTGAGAGCGGTGCCGCGATATTGGACACTGGAGTGATCAGCCAGGCATCAACCGCCGCATCAATGTATTTCGCAACAGAGTTGGCGCTGACGCTGCGACCGGTCGCGGTGATGACGGAAGCGAGTCTTAGGAACGAGATTGGCTGCATAACGCTTTCGGCCAACTTCTTGAACATAACATTCAACGAGGCTGTGTTTGAGATATTGTTACGGCTAGCGATGTCGTTGAGATATATCTTCTGATAGACGCTGGTCAGGTAGTCGCGATTTGTGCCAAGGTTTATGCCCTCCGGAAATCCACCATGCGACAGGTAGTCGGCAAAACGGCTCTTAATGGCTGCTCGTCCAGCCGTAGTGAGACGGTCAGTCTCGTCGTGCGGCGTTTCTGTCGCTTCAAGGTATTCGACAAAACTATAAGGGTAAACATATATGGGAATATAGCGACCACCCAACGTAGTCATAAATTCGCTGCTTAACATCTTGGCGTTGCTGCCGGATATATAGACACGATATTTCTGGTCGGCTAACCTTCGTGCGAATTTCTCCCAACCTTCAACAATCTGGATTTCGTCAAGAAACAGCATAGGTCGCTCGCCATCGTACATTTCCATATGACACTCTAAAATGCTATTGAAGTCTTGTGTGGTGAATTCCTGTAGCCGTTCGTCCTCAAAGTTGATATATAGCATTCGGTTCCATCCGATTCCCTGTGACAACAGTTGCTGCATACGCTGATACATAAGGAATGATTTTCCTGCACGACGGATGCCAACGATGATGTAATTACCGAAATCTTCAAGATTGAAGTGCCTCGGTATAATAGTCTGCCGTTCAACCTCACGTTGATTTTCAAGCATTACGGCTTTTAATGTCTGAAGATTCATATTTGTAATCGCATTATTTGTGTTTGTTTAGGATTGTGCAAAATTACAGTTTTTTTTCGAAATAAATTGCAAAAAACTAAAAAATCTCAATAGATTGAGAAAAAATAATGAAATATTCTTAATTGAATTAGAAATTACAGCCAATAATTCTCAATTCATTGAGAATAAATAACCGAATATCTCATTGAATTGCTTTCTTTGCCATAAACCGGCTGTGATTTGTGAACTATAGATCAAAGGCAATGCGGGCACCGGTCGCGTTGACCGATGCCCGCATCTAATTATCCTATCAATACTCAGTACTTAATACTCAGTACTTAATACTTAATACTTAATACTTAATACTTAATACTTAATACTTAATACTGAGTACTTTTCGCTTTAGCGAAGGACTTTCACGGTGGTGACGCTGCCGTCGGCGTGCTGGGTGACGACGATGTTCACGCCGTCGAACGGACGGTTGCTCACGGCACCTTGCATGTTGACGTAGGTCACGCTCACGGCGTCGTCGGCGTTGAGGCTCTCAATGCCGGTGATGACGCTCACCTGCGACGAGATGACGACGAACTCATACTTCTGCAGGTCGCTCTGGGCACGCTGCGGAGCACCGTTATAGACGCTCTTCAGGGCCGGCACGGCGATGAACTCGTAGGGGTGGTCCTGGTTGAAGTCGGTGATCTCAAGCGACACATTGTCGGTCACGAGGTGGCAGGAAGCCTGGATGGAACCGTTCTTGCCCGAGAACTCGCTCAGGTACATCTGGCCGTCAACCTCCTGGACGTAGCCGCGCAGGCGGTACACCTTGTAGTCGACCGGTACAAACACGCGGTTAACAGCCTGCTCGTCGACGACATACTCGACGTCAATCTCCTCGCCGTCAACAAAGACGAGCACCTTCTGGCCACGCAGGGCGTACACCATCGCCTTGAAGCCGGCACCCAAACCGGCCTTGGGCCACGTCTTGGCCAGCGTGCTGGGCACGCAGATGGGCAGGTAGTTGCCGTCATTGTCGGTGGCGAAGTACATCGAGCCAATGCCTGCCACAGTCACGCCCTCGGCGTAGATGGCGATATCGCTGTCGATGTAGTAGGTCTTGCCAACCTCACCCTGCTCCTGCACGTCGCCGAAGGCCAGGTGCGGCAGATCCATCTCGGTCTCGACCACGATGGTCACGCGGCCGGCGGGCATCGTGAACACATAAGCGCCCTCGACGGTGCCCTTGCTCAACTCGATGGCCTGGGGCACGTCGCTCTCGCCGTCAACAGCGATGTAACTCGCGCTGACGTTCTTGACCACATAGCCGGCAGAGGCTGCGACAGAGAACTCCACGTTGTCACCCTCGTGGGCGCTCTCGGCGACCGCGACAGTGGCGTTTTCGGCCTGGACGGTGATGCCGTAGAGCGGCAGTTCGGCGAACTCGACAAGCAGGTTCACGTCGGCGGCAGGCATGAAGAACGAGTAGGTGTTCTCAGCCTCTTCGGCTTGGTAATCAACATTGACCGGCTCGCCCGTCTCGTCCTCGTAGGTGATGACAATCTGGTAAAGTTCATAGTGCTCGGCGGGTACGGCGGTGAAGAAGATCAACGCACCTGCATCGGCGGTCTCCTGGACCTCGACGTCGCCACCCACGGTGACATCCTTCACGATGTTGTAGAGATACTGCTCAAAGACAGCGGAGATGGTCACGTCGGCATCGGGCATGACGAAACTGTATCCCTCCTCGTCACCGGTAGTCCAATAGGAAAGTCCGATTTCGACGGGCTCGTCGTCCACGCCCAGGTAGGTGACGTGAAGGTCGTTATTGACGTCGCAACGCCAGCCCTCATCACCGATGACGCGGAACGAAACGTCGGTGCCAGCGAGAGCCTCCGTGAGTCCGTCGCCAACGAGGATCTGACCTTGACCCTCGACATCAAGGATGATGGCGTGAGGCTCGGGCTCAACCGTCTCAAAGACCAGCGGCATGAACTGGGCATTGTTATACCAGCCTGTCACGCCAATCACATTGTAAGTGCCATCCGCGGGCAACTCAACGTTGAAGCGGCCGGTGAAGAGGGGCAACTCGGCACCGTTGGCGTCGTAGAGTTTACCCTCGGCCACAACGGCGTCCTTGACGATAGCATAACGGAAAGCGTTCTCAAGGGTGAGGTCGGCGGCCATAATCTCAATCGGAGCGACGAGCACGGTGCTCGTGGCGGCCTCGAAGCCGGCCAGAGGAGCGGCCATCTCGGGAGCACCCTTGTAGGTGGTCTTCTTGCCGCTGAAGCCGGCGGGAATCACGTTGCCTAACTCGTAGGTCTGACCAATCTCGCCATAAATGAGGATACCATTGTTCTCGTCCTGGGCATAGAGATACTTGCCGACTTGGGCGATGGCGGTCAGCGCGACGCCGAAGGTTGCCTCGGCATTGTCCTCAAGAGCGTTGAACTCGGCCACGCTCATGATGGGAGCCACCGGCTCGGCCTTCTCGAAGGCCATAGTGGCGACCTCGCTCACGAGTTCACCCTTGACGGCGATAGCGCTCACGGTGCAACTCTCGGTGATGGTGAACGGTTCGGTGTAGACCGGGTCATCGGCCATGGCGGCACGGTCGGCACCAACGTAGTAGTGGATCTCGGCTCCCTCGGTGGCGCAGGTGATGCTCACCGTGGTGCTCTCCTCAAACGGGGTCTCGCCGCTGATAACCGGTTTCTCGACCGTCTCGGGCACCTCACCCTCTTGCCACACCACGTCGATGGCGTCAAGGTAGAGAGCGCTGCTCTTGGAGCGGATGCCCCAGTAGGCGTAGTCGCCGTCGACAGTCACCATGAGGGTGTTCTCGTTGCTGCTAATCTCGCCCAGCAGGTCGCCCTTGTTGTCACCGTAGAGGTCGGCAGCGCTGCTATAAGCGGTGTTCTTGCCGTAGATCTGGACGGTGCGGCCATCAGCGGCCGTGTTCTCGTTCCAAGCGATGGTCACGCTCTTGACCAGACCGGCACTCGTGGTGGTGACGATACCGCAATCGCTGCCGTTGCTGCGCATCTGGATGGCGTTGTTGCCGCCGGCGGTCTTGCCGGCATAGACGGCGTCGGATGTGCCGCCACCGATGCCCGTCCATGCGGTGTAGGTGTTGCCCGTCACGCCGATGATGGCGTAGGTGAGTTCATGCTCGGCGGGTGTGCCGCCCTCCTCTTCAAAGGTGGCGCTCACATAGGCGTCGCTGGCAGGCATCTCGAACGTATAGACGTTCTCGGTGGTACCAACCGAGTATTCAATCGGAGCGCCGGTGGCGTCCTTCACCTCGAGGGCCGACAGTTTGTAGCCGTTGTCGGGAGTGATGGTCAGCGTGATGGTCGCGCCGGCGGCAGCCTCCATCGGGTTGGCGCTCACGGTGCCGTAGACCATGCCGTCGTCGATATGCACGGCGTAGAGCGTGGGCTGGGGCGTGTCGCCGGTGGCCTCGTACTCCAGCGGCATAAACTGCGCGCCGTCATACCAACCTGTGACGCCGGTGATGTTGTAGGTTCCATCAGCCGGAGCGTTCACATCAAAGCGATTGTAAACATTGACCGCGGCACCATTGGCATCCTTCACAGCGCCGCTTGCAACCACGGCATTCTTGATAACCGCATAGCGGAAAGCGTTATCGACGGTGAGGTCGGCGGCCGAAATCTCAATCGGCTCGACGAGCACGGTGCTCGTGGCGGCCTCGAAGCCGGCCAGAGGAGCGGCCATCTCGGGAGCACCCTTGTAGGTGGTCTTCTTGCCGCTGAAGCCGGCGGGAATCACGTTGCCCAACTCGTAGGTCTGACCCACAGAACCATAGATAAGGATACCGTGGCTGGCATCCTGGGCGTAGAGGTAATTGTTCTTTTGCGCAATGGCGGTCAGCGGACCGCTAAAGGCGATGGTTGCGCCATCATCAAGAGCGTTAAACGCAGCCACGCTCGACACGGAGCCGACCACGTTGATAGTCACCGAGGCCACAGGAGCCTTAGTCTCGGCCTGGTTGTCCCAGTCGACATACTCAAGCACCTGGATGGTGTTGGCACCCAGCACGAGGTCAAGAACAGGCCTGTCGCCGAGGTTAAGTTCATGTGAGGTTGAGACATAACCGGACGAAGCGCCGGTGACGACATCGCCGTTGATGGCATAGGCAAAGCGGTAGTTCGTCGAGTTGTTGTTGTCCTGGATGGAGAGGGTCAGCGGCAACTCGCTCTGCAAATAACTGGCGGCGGGTGCCTCACCGTTAATGAGGATGGTCGGGGCCTTGTAGCCGGAGCCTCCGCCCTCGCCATAGGTCACCTTGATGGCGCTGGCACGCACTTGGCCATCGGCGGCCACAAACGTGACCGATGCGGCATCGCCACTCCACGAGTTATCGGTCAGCAAGGTGCCGTTGACTGCGAAACGGGTAGCCGGATAAGAGCCGGCGATGGTAAACTCCACAGCGGTGATATTGCCACCGGCACTGGAAATCGTCAGGCTCGCGTTCTTGTAAACACGCAGGTGCTGCGCTGTCTGGCCCTGAGTCACAGGAGTTGTGGACTCGCCCTTGTCTACCGTCAAGGTAATGTCGCCACTTGTCATGGAATAGGTCTGGTCAGCAGTGACTGCTGTCCATTTGCCTGTGCTAAAGTCAGGGCCAAACGTCACTTCTTCGGCCCAGACCGCACTCATTCCAAGCAGCATCAGTACCAATAAAGAATAGATTTTCTTCATAGCATTTTGCTTTTTGTAGTTAGTAATTAATTGTTAATGGTTGGTTCTCTCTATAGTTTGGCAAAGATAACACTTTTTCCCGAATTAACAAAATTTTTCTTTTCCCTCCCCCGAAATTTATTTTATCTCATAAATTTTCGTAAATCCACATAAATTTAAATTCGGTGATAATATTCAGTGAATAAAATATTTACGTAAATTCACGAAAATTCACGGGAGATTAATTTTCGTGAATTTTCGGAAATTTTCGTGAGCATATTCAAGGATACGGATTTTAGGAGGGACTAATTTTCGACGGCGTCCGGGTCGCGGTAGTTGACGAGATAGACGCGACGCGTGGCACGGGTGAGCGCGGTGTAGAGCCACCGGTGATAGTCAAGGGTGAGCGCCGCCTCTGGCGCGATGCCGCCCATGTCGACAAACACATTGCTCCACTGTCCGCCTTGCGCCTTGTGGCACGTGACGGCGTAGCCATACTTGACCTGAAGCGCGTTGAAGTAGGGGTGCTGCTTGAGTGCCTTGTAGCGCGCGCGCTTGTCGCCCTCCAACTCACTCCACACCTGCTCGAAGAGGTGTTGCTGTCGGTCGCGGGTGAGGGCCGGCGCGTCGCTCATCAGACTATCCACCACCACTTTCACCTCCATCTCGATGTCGCCGTGGTCAGGCAACTCGACCACCACGTTGAGAAACTGCAAGCCGTAGCGGCGTTCCACCATGCCTCTAACGCGGCGCACACGCAGGGTGTCGCCGTTGGCCAGGAAGTCAATCTCGTCATAGTCCTCGGCCCAAAAATAGTTATTCTTGACCACCATCAGCAAGTCGCCGGCACAGAGCAGTTCCTCACGATAGAGAATACTGCCGCGGATGCCGCTGTTGAAGAGCGACGCGCGGCGGTTGCTGCGCGTGATCACGATGGTCTGCTCGATGCCGTCGCGGTCATAGCAGTCGCTGATTGTCTCGAGCAGGAACTCGCCGCTGACGGCCTGCAGGTCATCGCTCGCGCTCACGTCAAGGCGTGGCGCGGTGAGTTCTCCCCCGCTCTCGATGGCCTCGCGCAGCAGTGTGGCGGCGCGCAGGATGCCACTCTCGAGGGCCTGGCGCGCCACCTGCCGCAGTTGCACGGCATATAGTGTGGCGCCATAGGCCTGCAGGACGCTCTCGTCGAGCGCAGGGCTCTGTTCCTGCCCCACCGGCGGCAACTGCGCCGTGTCGCCCATCAGCAGCAGGCGGCAGCCATTGTCGTCCACAGGTGTGTTTCCGTAGACGTACTCCATCAGGTCGTCGAGCAGCCGGCCGCTGCCAAAGGGCGACGGCTCGGCGCCGCCCTGCCCGATCATCGAGGCCTCGTCGACGATAAACAGCGTGCCGCGATGGCGGTTCTCGGCCAGCGGAAACGAGTCGCTGCCGTAACTGCTCTGCCTGTAAATCTTGCGGTGGATGGTCCACGCCGGGTGGCCGCTGTGGCCGCCCAGCACATGGGCGGCACGGCCCGTGGGCGCCATCAGCACGGTGGGAATGTGCCGCCGCGACAAGGCACGCACGATAGCGCCGGTGAGCGACGTCTTGCCCGTGCCGGCAAAGCCGCCCAACAGGAACACGCCTCTTGCCGGCGAGTGGCACATGAAGTGGCACAACGCCACCACCAGCAACAATTGGTCATCGTTGGGCTCGTAGGGCAACTCGCGCAGCACCTCCACAGCGAGTGTTCTCACCCGCTCGTCGCTATTAGCCAGAGCCGGCGTGGTGGCCGCCGTTGCCTGCAGTGTCTCTTGCTTCATAATATGACGGGGCTTGTTGACACCGCAAAATTACACATTTTCCGGCTTATTAACATGAATTGCCCAAAAAATTTAGACTTCACACCTTACACAACAAAATTTTTAACCTTAATCCCAGTAGACTCGATATTTCTCTCCCGAAAATTCTCGAAAATTATCGAAAATAATTATCTCAAAAAAGGTCGTGTATTGCAAGACGAAGTCTTGTACAATTATCGTGAATAAATATTGAACTGAGTCCACTGCAAAAAGTATTACATCTATCGCAACAAAATTTTTGAACATGAATTTCCATAAATTATCCATTAATTATTCATGAATTATTAATTTTAATTATAATATTTGGAATAAAAATTCATGGGTAATTCATGGTAATTCGTGTTTAAAATTAATCAGCGACTTTTTGCAGTGGACTCAATATTGAAGATAAACGCAGCAAATAAAATATTCACGAAAATTCACGGGAGAGTAGTTTTGGCGAAATGTGGGTTTAAAAGTGAGATTTCGCCAAATTTCAAACGGCATTTTTGGCGAAATGTGGGTTTAAAAGTGAGATTTCGCCAAATTTCAAACGACATTTTTGGCGAAATCATATTTTTTATATACCTTTGCCGGCGCAATAAAAAACGTATCTCACTATGGAACAACTGATAGGCCGCACGGCCGAGAAAGAGGAGTTACTGCGGTGCTACAATTCGCCAAGGTGTGAGTTCGCGGTTATTTATGGCAGACGGCGCATTGGCAAGACATTTCTTGTCGAAAGGGTCTTTGAGAATAAACTCACGTTTGTCTTCACCGGGTCACACAAGTCTCCAAAGAGCCGACAACTCGAATTATTTGCCAAAGCGATATCGCGCTATGGCAAAGTGCCATACGAGTTATCACTTGATAATTGGTATCATGCGTTTGACGCGCTAGAAACTATGCTTGAAGCAACGACGCAGCGTGGAAAGAAGGTTCTCTTCATTGATGAAATGCCATGGATTGACTCTCATAACTCAGAGTTTGTCGCTGCACTCGAAGACTTCTGGAATTCATGGGCTGCCCGTCGCGACGACATCATGCTTATCGCTACCGGCTCGGCAACGTCTTGGATGGTAAATAATCTGGTGAACAATCAGGGAGGGTTGCACAACCGCATCACTGCAAGCATCTATCTGCGGCCATTCAATCTCGGCGAGTGCGAGAGTTATCTGCGGCATCATGGCTGCGTTTGGGACCGCTACACCATCACACAGTGTTACATGAGCCTTGGCGGAGTGCCGTACTACTATAGCCTACTTGACTACAACGACGATTTGGCAAGCAATCTCGACAATCTGTTTTTCAAGCCAAAGGCAAAGTTAATGAATGAGTTTAACGAGCTCTACAACGAGCTTTTCACCGGTGCGCAGCGGTATGTGGAAATTGTCTCACTGCTTGCTAATTGCCATGACGGGCTGACACGCGCCGAGATTGCAGAAAAGATTGGCGATGGCGGCGGCGGATTAACCCGCCGCCTGACAAATTTGGAGAACTGTGACATAATTTTGCCATACACGCGCTACGGAAACCGGAAGAAAGGTGCCATTTACCGTTTGACAGACTTTTTCTCATTGTTTTACCTGCGTTTCATAGCCGATGCCCCAAAAGGCCAAGTGAGATATTGGCAGCGGCGCATCGCATCACCGGCTGTGCAGGTATGGCAGGGACTCACATTTGAGGTTATCTGCCATCTCCATGTGGAACAAATCCGGAAAAGTTTGGGCATATCCGGTATCAACACTTCGGTTTCGACATGGCGTGGGACGGACACCGGTTCCGCCAAGAAAGTACAGATTGATTTGGTTATAGACCGTGACGACCGTTATATCCACCTGTGCGAAATGAAATTTGTTAATGAGCCGTACGTAATCACCCGTGAATATGAGGCACGGTTGCGAGAACGAATGGCAATCTTCAGAGAGCAGACACACACTACCCGTACACTTTTCACCACCTTTGTTACCACCTTTGGCGTCAAAGCAAATCTTCATAGCGGTATCGTCAATCAGCAGGTGCTGCTTGACGCGCTGTTTTGGAAGGAATGAGGAAGAGTGGGGGCAGAAAATGGCATCGCCACGGGGGCCGTGATGACCGGCGTCCCGTGGCGATGGGCTGTAAAAATATCAGTATAGGCTATGCTACATGCTACACGCTACATGCTACATACTAATCGTTCTCGGCAAGACCGCTATAGCGGACACCGCTCACGCGGTAGCCCGCGTGGCCGTAGGTGGCGGGATAGGGGTCGTCGCTGAACTTCACGAGGAACGTAATCGAGTCGGCCGGCGAACCGTTTTTCTGTTTGCCGGCACCCGGCAAAATCTTGCCGTCGCTGATAACGACACTGATCGGGTCGCCGTTCTCGTTGTTGGGGTTAGCCTCGTCAAAGGTGGCGTTGGCCGTGTGGAACGTCAATGCGTTGACGTCACACTCGGTACGCACCTTGAACACCCAAATCTCGCCGAGGTCATCGACAAAGAGCACTTTATCGGTATTGGCCGAGGTGTTGTAGGTGTTGATAATCAGGTCGCTGCCAAGCATACCCTCGAAGCCCTCAATGACATCGCCGTTCTCGTCAACGCCGTCAACAGAGACATACCACTGTCCGGCGAGTTTCTCGGTGGCGGTGCCGCCAATCTCGTCCTTCTGGCACGAGGTGCCGACCATCATCAGCGCCGCGGCCGCAAAATATAATAATTTCTTCATAATGTACCTTTTTTTAATCGTTTAGGGGTTGAGTGGTTGAGCGTTTAGCCTCGATGTGGGCAGAATAAAGTCTGCCCCTACAAGCGCTCGGGGATAATACATTTATTCCCATTTGCGACAGCAAATGGCTAAACATCTCATCGCTCAACCCTAAACCTTTTTTACTTGGTTAAAGTTACACTGATGGCATCATCGGCATTGCCACTGAAGGCAGCCAGATAACTGATGGTGCCCGTCGCGGCATCGTAGGTGCCGTTGACACAGTCCAGAGGCTCGCCCCAGTACCAGTTGGAACCGTCGCCCATTTCGCCGGCGAGGGTCAAGGTGCTGCCGTCGAGCTTGAGGTCCTCGTCGTACCAGAAGTCGTAGCCATAGGCCTCATACCCCGGGTAACGTCCCTGGCAGTAGAGACCGCCGGCGAGGTCGTCGATGGCGTAAGTGCCGTCACCGTTGTCGGTGATGAGGATCTTGAGGTTGCTATAGCTGCGTGAGCCGTACTTGCAGCTGGCGAAGTAAGCACTGGCGATGCTGCTGTGGTCGACGACGGCCACGGTGCGCGTTGCGTTGGCGGCGAAGCCGTCGGGGTTCACGACGCTGTAGGTGAGGGTGTAGAAGCCGCACTTGGCGGTGTTCACACTGCCGGAGATGGTGACATCACCGCTCACGTCCTCGGAGCCCATGGTGGCGGTAAAGCCCGGGTCGACGAACGTCGAGCCCTTCTCCACGGTGGCATACTGTCCGCCGGCGAGCTCAATCACGGCGTAGGTGGTGACCTTGGTCAACCCCTCGGAGTCCTTGCTGCAGCCGGTGAGCCCCGCCACAGCAACCGCTCCGGCCATAAGGAATATAAGTGATTTCTTCATAATCTTCTTTTATTTAATCGTTTAGTCGTTTAGTGGTTGAGGAGTTGAGCCTCGATGTGGGCAGAATAAATTCTGCCCCTACAAGCATTCGAGGATAATAGTTTTGTTGCTTCATTTATTCCCACTTGCGACAGCAAATGGCTAAACCACTCAACACTCAACCATAAACTTTTTCACTTAGCCCAGAACACCGGGGTGCCGTACACCGTATCGTCCTGCTTGGGAGCATTGGCGTTGCGGGTGCTGCTGCTCTCGGCGTAGGGGAAGCGCTGGAGCACCTTGTTGCTGCCCAGGCTACCGTTCACTTGGATTGGGGTGTAGAGCGTACCGGCCTGATAAAGGTCGGGGTTATAGACGTGCGACGTCTCGTTGTAGAGTTGCGTACCGCTGACGCTACCAAAGGTCGGGTAACCCAAGCGGCGCATCTCGCACCATGCCTCGTAGTTATTGGTACCGGCTAGAGCAATCCACTTTGCCAGACCGATGCACTTCTTGTAGTTGGCCTGCTCGTAGGGCCAGTGGGCAATCGCGTCGGCGGCGCCACTGGCGCCGGCACTGGCGAACGACGCGGCCACGGCGGCCTCGTAGTGAGCCTTTGCCTGGCCGGCATCGGCCTTCTTGGCATAGTACTCCGAGAGGAAGAACTCAGTCTCACTGACGGTAATCAGATAAACCGGCATATCGTAACTCGCCACGGGGCGGTTCCAATAGTTGGTGCTCTTCTGGTCTCCCTCGGAGGTCGAGAAGTTGGTGCCGCTCACGCCACCGGTGTAGTTACCGGCGCTGTTGGGGGCGAAGAACTTGGCCAGACGACCGTCGGTATATACGATGTCACCGGCGGCGTTGCGCTCCTGCATGGTGCGGATGATGGCGATGTTGCCAATCAGGTTCACCTGCGTCGAGCCCCAGTTGGTGGCGAACTCCTCGGCGTAGAACGGGCTCATGTGGCCGGCCTCGTTGGTCCAGTTGGTATAGGCCACGTCGCTGTCGGGGAAGTTACCCTCGGCCACGAGAGCGTCGAGTTTACTCTGCACGTCGGCAACACCGCTCTCACGCATATAGAGTTTGAGCAACACGGCATTGGCGAACTGCACCCAACTGGCACTGTTCTTGTCAGGGAAGAGGAAGTTGGTGCACGTCTGTGAGTTGATGGGCTCGGCAAGAGCATCCTCCAATTCCTTGATCACGCCGGCATAGATGTCGGCGCCTTCGTCATACTTGGGCGTGGGATTGCCCGAGAACGACTGGCTGTAAGGCAACTCGCCATAGCAGTCCACAAGCACCTGATAGGTGAAGGCCCACAGGGCGGTGGCGGCCAGGTTGGTGGCATAGTCACCGCTGGCAACAGCCTTCTCGCGCACGGTCTTGAGGTTGCCCAACGCGCGGGCGTTCAGGTACTGATAGGTGCTGCTGGAACGCGTCGCGCTCATCTCGAAGCGCGAGTAGTCGATATAGTTGCTGGTACCGAACTGCTGCGAATAGTGCTGGGCGAAGTATCCGCCGGTGATGCGCAGGAAGTCGCCGTAAGAGCCGGCGAGGTTCATCTCGGCAGCCGGGAAGAGCATGTCGGTGGTGATAGCGTCAACACTGGGCGAGTTCGGGTCCTGGTTGATGTCCATGAACTTGTCGCAGGAAGCCAGAGAGACCGACAGCGCTATGGTCGAAAGAATAAATAATTTCTTCATAATAATGTCCTCCTCACTTTTAGAATTTGAGACTCAGGTTGAAACCGTAGGTACGGCAGGCCGGGTTGGCGTAGAGTTCGCCGAAGGCACCGTACAAGTCATTACCGTAGGAACTCGCCTCGGGATCGATACTGTAGTTGTCCTTGGCGGTCCAGGTGAACACGTTGTTGCAGAAGAACGAGATTTGGGCATCGGTCAGGTAGCAGGCGCTCACCCACTTCTTTGGCAGTTGGAAGCCCAGCGTGATGTTGCGCAGTTTGACCATGGTGCGGTCAACGAGATAAGCCTCGCCACCCTTGCCGTAGCCGTAGTTGTTATAGTAGGCCTGATAACTGTCGTTGGTCAGGTAGATGGGCGTGGTGTTCTCCACAAGACTGCCATCCTCCAGTTTCATCACACTGTTGGGGATGATGAACGGGCGGCGGTCGTTATAGGTGGTGAAGATACCGTTGCCGGTGAACTGCATCAGGTTGCTGGTGCGCGAGAACATCCAGCCGCCGTAACGCACGTCGAGCGAGGCGCTCAGGGTGAACCACTTCCAACTCAGGCTGGTGGTGGCACCGCCGGTCCAGTCGCTGTTGACGCTCTTGCCGGTGTCCTCGACGGCGGTCGAGAGTAGCGGCTGGCCGTTGGCGTCAACAATCTGCTTGCCGTCCTCGGTGAACTGCGGCAGGTAGGTATATAACTCGCCGATGGGCTTGCCGGCCTCGGCGTACATATACACGGCGTCGTTACCGGCGCTGAAGCGGTTGATAATCGTCTTGCCGCCCTCGAGGCTCTCGGGCATCGAGATGACTTTGTTCCAGTTCTTGGCGAAGTTGATTGAGAGATCCCACTTCCAGTCACCCGTGCGCACCGGCGTGAAGTTGACCAGCAACTCGATACCGCGGTTGCGCACCTTACCGAAGTTGGTCACCATGCGGTTGTAGCCCATGGCGGGGTCAACAGGCAGGGTGAAAATCTGGTCCTTGGTCACGCGGTTGTAGAACGCGAAGTCAAAGCCGACGCGACCCTTGAGGAACTGCATATTGATACCGGCCTCAAACTCGGTGGTCATCTCCGGCTTCAGGTTGTTGCTGCCGATGGTGGCAGCGGCCTGGAAGGCGTTGATACCTCCGTGAGGGAACGTGGTCAAGTCCAGGCCGTAATAGCCGTCGGTGAAGCCCTGCACGTAGGACGGGTAGGTCAGATACACGTTGGCGTCGTTACCGGTGCGGCCATAGGCCAAACGCAGTTTACCGAAGTCGATGGCCGGAGCGTTGATGTGCTTGGAGAAAATCCAGCTCAGCGTGGCGCCAGGATAGAAGTAACTGTTGCTGCCCATCGGCAGGGTCGACGACCAGTCGTTGCGGGCGGTGACTTCGAGGAACAGGAAGTCGTTCCAGCCGAGGGTCACGTCACCGAACAGACCCACGAGGCGGCGCTTGCTCTGGCCCTCGGAGAGGCTCTCCTTGGTGGCGCCGTTGCTCAAGTCCCAGAAGTTGCTGTGGAACGTCAGGCCCGAGGTCTTGCCGAGCATGGCCGTGCTACTGCGCTCGTTGATGTTCACACCGGCATTGATGTTCACGTCAAAACGGTCATCGAAGAATTTCTTCTTGTAGTTGGCCAGGAAGTCATGGTTCAACTCATACAGACGAGCATAGCGGGCATAGACGTAACCGGACTTGTTCATGTTGCTGGGCGCGTAGCCGTAGTCCTCATTAATCAGAGCGTCGTCAAGAGCGATTTCCGGCTCGCCGATCTTGATGTCATAGTCGGTGTAGTCCAGACCCATACGATAGGTCAGCGTTAAGTCCTTGATGGGGTTGATGTCCACCTGGATGTTGCCGAAGAACTGCTTGCTGTCGTTGTGGTTGTAGTTGTTCTCGATGGCCCAGTAGGGGTTGGTGATGCCGTAAGGCGTGTACCATGCCGTGGGCTGGTTGAACGGGCTGCTGGTGTCCTTGTGGTCGACCAGCGACAGGTCACGCGGGAACTCATAGAGGCCGTCAATCATCGACACACCCTGCATTGAGGCGACAGTGTTGGTGTTGCTGCGGGCAAAGTTCAACGACGAACTGAACTTCAACCACTTGGTGGCCTCGTAACTGCCGCGCGCGGCGATAGTGTTGCGCTTGAAGGTGTCCTTGGCGCCCGGGATGATACCGTTATCGCCGGCATAACTGTAACTCAAGTAATAGGTAGCCTTGCTATCGTCGCTCACACCACTGAACGACAACGCGTGGCTGTGCATAAAGCCGGTGTCGAAGAAGTCGCGGATGTTGTTCTTCACAGCCTCATACTTGTGCAGCAACTGCTGGTTGTCGTAAATCGGGCCGACAACCTGCCATGAGCCGTCCATCTCCGGTCCCCACGAACCGTTCTCGATGAACGTCTGGGCACCGTCCCAACCCTGGCCGAACTTGTTCTGGAACTTGGGCAGGGTCGACACGCGCTTCCACTGGAAGGCACCGTCGTAGGTGATGGTGAAGTTCTTGTTCACACCCTTGGCGCCCTTCTTGGTGGTGATGAGGATGACACCGTTGGCGGCACGCGAACCATAGAGCGAGGTGGCGGCCGCGCCCTTGAGGATGGTCATCGTCTCGATGTCGTTGGGGTTCACGTTGGTGATACCGCCCATCTGGTTCATGTAGTCCTGGTCGCTGTTGAGGAAGGTGCTGTTCTGCAAGGGCACACCGTCCACGACATACAGCGGCTGGTTGCTGCCGTTGATAGAACTGATACCGCGGATGATGACGTCGTTGGCCATACCCGGGTCGTTGCTCGACGACTTGACCTGCACACCGGCGACCTTACCGGCTAGAGCCGAGGTCACGTTGCTCACGCGACCCTCAAGCAGTTCGTCGGTCTTGAGCGTGGTGGCGCTGTAACCGAGGGTCTTCTCCTGACGCGAGATACCAAGTGCGGTGACAACCACGTCGTCGAGCGTGGTGCCGCTGGCCTTCAACGCGATGTTCAGGTGACCGCTCGCCGCGACCTCCTGCGGCTCGCAGCCGATGTAGGAGATGCGGACCGTCTTGACAAAGTCCGGCAGACGGAGCGAGAACTTGCCGTCGGCATCAGTTGCCACACCGACCGTGTGTCCCACAGCCTGGACGGTGGCGCCGATCAGCGGCTCGCCGCTGCCCGCTTCAGTAACCAGACCCGTAATGGTCTTGTCGGCGAGAGCCGGCAAGGCATACGAGCAGATTACCATCAGTAGTAAAACAATCTTTTTCATAAGCAATTAATAAAAATTTACCTATTATTAAATATTGTGGTGTTATTAGAGTTCTTGCATGCCACATGCTACATGCTACACGCTATATGCTAAGTATGGTGTAGGCGTCATCGCTGCCGTCATTCCATACTGCAGTTTCTCAATTTTACGCGGCAAAATTACAAATTTTTACACAAATACAAATAAAAATGTTAGAAAATTTTAATAAAACAACCGTTTTTTCCTACAAACAGGGAGTTTTTCGGCCAAAAATGCCAAAAAAATTACACTTCCAACAAGCGGAAGTGTAAAAATGTATAAAAATCCAATATGACACCTACCTAAGGCGTCGGAAACGGTCAACGCTTTACACCGAGAGGCGACGCAGAATCTCGAGTAGCGAGCGGTCCACCTGTTTGTCCTTGCGCACCGCCTTGGAGAACGGCACATAGACAATCTCGTCGTTGCTGTCGCCAATCATCACGTTGCGCTGACCCTCAAGCAAGGCGTCGATTGCCGCGGCTCCCATGCGCGAGGCAAGAATACGGTCCTGAGCCGTGGGCGAGCCGCCACGCTGCAAGTGACCCAAGATGGTCACGCGGGCGTCCATGTCGGGATACTCGGTGCGCACGCGCTCGGCGATGCCCATCGCGCCGCCGGTGACGGGGCTCTCGGCAACAAGCACTATCGACGAGTTCTTGCTCTTGCGGAAACCGCTTTGAATCAACTCCTTCAACTGGTCAACCTCAGTTGAAATCTCGGGAATAATCGCGGCCTCGGCACCGCTGGCGATAGCGCCGTTGAGCGCGAGGAAGCCGGCGTTGCGGCCCATCACCTCGATGATGAACAGACGCTCGTGGCTGGTGGCCGTGTCGCGGATGCGGTCCACACACCACATGATTGTGTTCAGCGCCGTGTCGTACCCGATGGTGTGGTCAGTGCCATAAAGGTCATTGTCGATTGTGCCCGGCAGGCCAACAATGGGCACATCAAACTCGCTGGCAAACTGGCGCGCTCCGCTCAACGAGCCGTCACCGCCAATCACCACCAGCGCGTCAATCTCTTGCTTGCGCATCACCTCGTAGGCCTGCTGGCGACCCTCGGGGGTGGTGAACTCCTTGCAGCGGGCCGTCTTGAGGATTGTGCCTCCCTGCTGCACGATATTGCTCACGTTCTGGGTCTTAAACTCTACAATCTCGTTGGTGATCAGGCCGCGGTAGCCACGGTAAATCGCCTTGACGTTGAAGCCACTGTAGATTGCCGAGCGCGTGATCGCGCGGAGTGCCGCATTCATGCCGGGCGCGTCACCGCCGCTGGTCAACACGCCTATAGTCTTGATTTTAGCCATTTGTTTTATACGTTAGTTATTCTTTTTGTGACTGCAAAGTTACAGCATTGGCAGCGATTGACAAAAAAATCTCGAAAAAAAACACTATCTTTGCAACTCAGTTTTTTACGAGACTTCGTCTCGCAATACTAAACAATTAATTTTTTTGGGGCTGTGAAGATTTTGTTTCTTGGCGACGCGAGTAATATGCACAACTGCTTGGCCGGCGAACTCAGGCGGCAAGGTCACCACTGCGTGGTGGCCTCCAATGGCTCGCGGTGGATGGACACCGCGCGCGACGTCGACCTCACACGGCGACCGGGACTGCTGGGCGCAACAGCCTATCTGGCGCGCGTGGCATGGCTGTCGCTCACGGCTTGGCGAGGCTTTGACGTGGTGGTGCTCTGCGGACACCACTTCCTCGAACTGAAACCGGCCAAACTGCGACTGATTGCCGACCGCCTCAAGCGGCACAACCGCCGAGTCATCCTCAGCGCCCTCGGCACTGACATCGTCTATTGGCGCGCATGCCACGACGGCCACACCTTCCGCTACAGCGACTACCGCCTCGGCGACCGGCCCTCGCCCTACGTGGACAGTGGCGAATATCGCGCCCAGCATCAAGACAACTGGCAGCGGACAGACATGGCCGCCTACGGCGACCACATCGTCTCGATTATCGACGGTGCCATCGCGTCGCTATATGAATACTATGCCGCCTATCGTCCCGTGCTCGGCTCGCGCGCCACCTACGGCGGCATTCCTGTCGACACCGCCGCCCTGCAACCCGTGCCGCGCGGCGACGAGCCGCCACAAAAGGTGCGGCTGTTCATCGGCATCCAGCGCGACCGCACCGTCATCAAGGGCACCGACCGGTTGCTCGAGGCCGCGCGCCGCCTGCACGACCGCCATCCGGAGCAAGTCGAACTCGACGTGGTCGAGAACCTGCCATATAACGACTACGTGCAGCGCATGCGCCACAGCCACGTGTTGCTCGACCAACTATACAGTTACACGCCGGCCACCAACGCGCTGATTGCAATGGCGCAAGGCATCGCCACGGTGAGCGGCGGCGAACCGGAATACTATGACTTGCTTGGCGAGCGGGACCTGCGACCCATCATCAACGTCGACCCCACTGTGGAGGGCGACCTCGACGCGCGCCTCGAGTGGCTTGTCTCGCCCGACGGCCGCGCCGCCCTACCCCGCCTGTGGCGCGAAAGCCGCACCCTGGTCGAGCGCCACAACAGCGCCGCCATCGTCGCACACCGCTGGCTCGACTTCCTCACCGCCCCCTGCTTTTAATCTCACGTAAATTCCCGAAAATGAATCTCTCGTAAATTTTCGTAAATCTTCGTAAATAATACTCTCACGTAAAAATCGTGAAACTTTTACGTGAGAGATTTACGTGAATTGACGGAAATTGGCGAGAGGAGTTAAATCCAGTCGCCGCACTGCTTGATCAGGGCGATGAGGCGAGGGATGGCTTCGGCTGTGGGGATGTTGGCCTCGACAAGTTGCTTGCCGTGGTAGAGGCTCACCCGTCCCGGCGCGGCGCCCACGTAGCCGTAGTCGGCGTCGGCCATCTCGCCCGGGCCGTTGACGACACAACCCATCACGGCGATTTTGAGGTGGGTCAGATGGGACGTGGCGGCTTTCACCTCTTTTACAGTGCTCTGCAGGTCAAACAGGGTTCGGCCGCAACTCGGACAGGAGATAAATTCGGTGGCCGTCGTGCGCAGTCGCGCAGCCTGCAGGATGGCAAAACTGAGGCGCACCATCATATCTATGCCGAACAAAGGCGGACTCAGCAGTCGGAATTCCCGGAGCCACAATCCATCGCCAAAACCGCTGAGCAACAGCAGGCCGCAGTCGGCGCCGGCTTCCAACGGCAACTTATCGGCATCGTCGGTGGCATAGTTGTTGAGCAGAACCACCGGGGCGTTTACTTCCGCAGCCGACATCCTCTGCATAAATTCCATCTGTGACAGCACGTCACTATTCAGCCTGTCAACCAGCACAACCGCGCGAGGCTGTAAACGGATATAATCCATCACGCGGCTGTCGCGGTAGGTGTCAACGGTGATGCGCACAAACACAATCGGGGCTCGGCACACGACAACCTCTTCCCAGTCGTCGTCGACTTTCGGAGTGAACTTGGGATAGACATTGTCGCCAAGCGACTCATTCCACCGGTCGGCGGGCACGATAAAGCGGTGGTCGGCGTCGATGTCCTCCACTCGCCGGGTGAAAAAGAAGTCGGGCGGCACGGTATCTGCCGACAGTTGTGACGGCAGGCCGGATGCGATAACTACAGGCTGGCAGTTGCCGCCCACCAGACCCGCCACACACCTCGTCTGGCGGCGGGTGGGCGTCTGCGAGGTAAAGTCCGGACGCGTTGCAGGGGAGATTACATTGTGATACGTTTGGGCATGATGGACATAATCCACGAGTTTCTGCGCCACGGGGATTTCCAGTTCCGGGTCTTCGCTGAGCGACACACGGATGGTGTCTCCCAGGCCTTGCAGCAACAGCGCGCCGATGCCCACGGCGCTCTTGACGCGGCCGTCCTCACCGAAGCCCGCCTCGGTCACGCCCAGGTGCAACGGGAAGTGCATTCCCTCGGCATCCATCGCCGCCACAAGGCGACGCACGCTCTCCACCATGACAACAACGTTGCTCGCCTTCATCGAGATGACCACTTGGTCAAAGCCCTCGGCGACAAACACGCGCAGGTATTCCATCACGCTCTCCACCATGCCCGCCGCCGTGTTGCCGTAGCGGCTCATGATGCGGTCGCTCAGGCTGCCGTGGTTCACACCGAGGCGCACCGCTGTGCCATGCTCGCGGCAAATCTTGATGAACGGCAGCAACGCCTCACGGATACGCGCCAACTCGGCGGCATACTCCTCGTCGGTGTACTCCAGTTGCTTGAACGAGCGCGCCGGGTCGGCGAAGTTGCCCGGATTGATGCGCACGCCGTCACATAGTTCCGCCGCCTTCATCGCGGCGTTGCGGTTAAAATGGATGTCGGCCACCAGCGGCACCGTGCAGCCCCGCTCACGCAGAGACTCACGTATGCGCCCGATACTCTCGGCCTGGTGAACGCCCTGCGCGGTGAGGCGCACCAACTCGGCGCCCGCCTCGGCGCAGCGCAGGCACTGCTCCACGCTTTCCGGCACGTTGTCAGTGGCGGTGTTGGTCATCGTCTGTACCTTGATGCGCGCGCCACCGCCGATAGTCACGCCGCCGCAACTGACGGCAATCGTCTCTCGTCTTCCTGTATTCATATTCATTAGTCGTTAGTCTTCTTGTGGAACAAACAAGTCTTCGAGCGTGACTTCGCTCTGCACGATATCGCTATACATGCCGCGCTTTACACCAAAGGTTGTTATCATGGTGAGATGCAATGTTTTTGTTTCGGACTTGGTGGCGCGGCGGAAAGTTTCAATCTTGTTGCGCAGCGCCAGGTCATAGTCTTTGTCTATAACAAACTGATTGATGGAAAATTTGATTTCACACAAATTGATGACGCGGTCGCGACGCTCGATTACCAAATCAATTTGAGCGCCGCGATTATCTTCTGCCTTGGCAAACCACGATGAACTCTCATTGAGCACGGCGGCGATGCCCAGGCGACGTTTAATCTGCCACAGGTGGTCTTTGCAGACTTGCTCGTAGGCATAGCCGGACCAGGCGCGCCGTGACGGGTTATCGGTGGTTTGAACCCAATAGTTTGCCCCCTGTCCGTGTTTGCCATTGCTAAAATGCAGATAAAATAGCGTATAGTAATCGGCGAGTTGGTAGAGGGTGTCGCGCTTGCGGTTGCCGTAGTAGTTGTATGGCCGCACAAAGCCGCTGGCCGACAAGTTATCGAGCATTGTTGTCAGTTTGCCATTGTCTGCAAATGCTCCATCGCGTTTGATTTCGGTGCGTGTAAGGCCTATGCGTTTTGTTGCCAACACAGTCACGAGTTTCTCGTATGCCTCTCCGTTGCTGAACAGCGTGCGATAGAGGTTTGAAAATTCGTCTTTCAGTATCGCGTCAGCACCGAAGAACAGCCGGTCAATGTTTTGGTTAACCGTCAGTTGCGGGTCGAGTTGCCGCAAGTAGTATGGTATGCCGCCCACCGCCATATAGCATTGCACAATGTCATATCGGCTCCATCGCATTTTCATGGAGCGCAGATATTGCTCGGTTTCATGGAGTGAGAACGGGTTGAGATGGAGGCGAGCCGTCGCGCGGTTATAGAGCGCACCGGTGTTATTCAGGATTTTGCTTGACATCCAGGCCGTAGCCGAGCCGCACACGATCATGACGATGTTGTGCTGCCAGGCTGCCCATGAGTTCCAGAAGTGACCGAAAGCCGTCAGAAAAAGCGAGCGTCCTGTATCCATCCACGGCATCTCATCAATGAATATCACCTTCTTGCCACGCGTCTTGACTGTGGTCAAGTGTTCGCGCAGCAAACTGAACGCCTCGAACCAATCTTTAGGCACTGCGTTCACCTGCGCGCCACATTGATGCAGGGCGGCAACAAAATTGCTGAGTTGATCGCGGGTGGAACTATTGTAGATGCCGGTGACGGTAAAGCAGAATTTGTCCTCAAAAAAACTTCGCACAAGGAATGTCTTTCCGACACGGCGCCGGCCATAAACAACGACAAATTCGCTCTCTTTTGACTCCATGCATCTCTTTAGACGTGCAATCTCACGTTCACGACCGATGATATTTTCCATATCTTTGATAGCAGCGGTTTGATTTTCAGTGGCAAAGGTAGCGTTTTTCTTTGAAACCGCAAAATAATTTTTGCATTTCAGCGGTCGGAATGTCGATTTTTTTGGGACATTCCGACCCGTGGAGACACTTTCAGCGGTCGGAATGTCGATTTTTTTGGGACATTCCGACCGCTGGAAGAGTGTCAAACACACATCGAAGACGTGTATAATGTGCGTCCCCACGTGCTCCGTCAGCGTCAATGTAGGGCCTCGCCTTGGCGTGGCCGCGAGCACGTTGGGTCATTTTGCCGCGGTGCACGATGTAGCAGTCGCGGCGCTCCGCGAAGTATGTGCCGTCGTCTTCCTTGTATCGCCAGGCAACGTTCACGGTATCGATGCTATCGCCCTCAGCGAGCACTCGACCAAACGGATAGAACGACGAGACCAATTTGGCGCCGTTCCTACCGTCGGCCGCCACTTTCACGCCGATTACTTGGGTATTTACAATCGAGAGAACGACAAAGCAGATGCCCAAAACGAATAATAGCACGCCATCGCGCTCATGAAACTCGTGTGTAAACTTTTCCCACAAAAGCCCGATAGGCACCAATAAGCAGACCACAACGAGCCCAACGCCGGGGAAGAATTGCTCGGCGTAGCCTATGGCCACAATCGCCGCCAATGCCAGCACTATTCGCCAAATCACACTACCCATATTAGATGTTACCTAAAATCCGAAACCTTGAATATACTCACGAAAATCTCCGAAAATTAATATCCCGTGAATTTTCGTGCATTTCCGTGAATAAATAATCTTGATGATGAGTACAAGACTTCGTCTTGCAATACACAACCTTTTTTTGAAATAATAAAATTCACGATAATTCACGGAAATTCACGGGAGATAATTATATTTTTTTCGTAAATTCTCGATAATTTTCGAGAGGAAATGTAGGGGAGTCTGTTACATTTTGGTGAGTTCAATGACGATATTCTCGCAGAGGTCCACAATCTGCAGCATCTCCTCGATGCAGCACCACTCATAGACGGAGTGCTCGGCCTGCTGACCCGAATAGACGCAACTGCCGCCGGGCATCAGGTCGGGGAAGCGCGCCGTCATCATTGCCGACGTGGTGCCGCCGCGCTCGAGTTGCGGCTCGAGCGTCATGCCGGCTTTGGCGGCCGCCTTACGCACCAGGTCGGGCACAAACTCCGGCAGGGCGTAGGCTATGTTCTCATACTGCATCTCGTCGTCGGTCTTGGTGATTTCCACTCGTGGCCACACCTGCCGCGTTTTCGCCACGTTCTCTTCCATCAGCCGCTTCTGGTATTCACCCTCCTCGCGGTCGAAGTAGCGCAGGCGCACCCCCACAATCACATCATCCTCGTTGTCCTTTTTCGGATCATCGACTCTCTTGGGGTGGAAAAGCGTGAAGCAGTGTACGTAGCCCTCGTTGCCCTCGCGACGGCTCGGGTTGAGTTCGGGCGGCACAAGGCTGACGAAATAGGCTGCCGCAGCGAGCGCGTCGGCCATACCGTTCTCCTTGCCGTGGCCGGGGTGGACACTCTTGCCGTGGAACAGATATGACTGCCCGACAGCCGTGAAGTTGCCCACCGAGAAGCGTCCCGCCATATTGCCGTCAACGTCAATGACCACATCGGGGCGGCAGTCAAACACGCTCGGGTCGTAGCGCAGCGCGGCCTTGCCCACGTCCTCATTTTGGCTGAAGGCAACCATCACGCGGCCGTGCTTAATCTTCGGGTTGCTAATCAACTCTTCCACGAGCGAGACGAGCACGGCGGTGCCGGTCTTGTCGTCGGCGCCGAGCAGTGTGGTGCCGTCGCTGGTGACGATGGTCTTGCCCACAAGGTCCTTCAGGTGCGCGCCCTGCGGGGTGTCCGGACTGAGGGTTTTGCCACCGGGCAGCACGATGGGGCCGCCATCGTAGTTGCGGTGCACCATCGGCTTGATGCCAACGCCGGGGGCCTCTGGCGTCACGTCAAGGTGAGCCATGAGCAGGATTGAGGGCACCTGACGCTTGACGTTGGAGGGGATGTCGACATACACGTAGTAGTCGTCACTGAGCGTCACCTTAACATCCTTGCCGTCGAATGACTTCACCTCGTCGTACACCAACCGCGCCAACTCGCGCTGTCCGTCGGTCATCGGGAACACTTGCATATCCGAGACATATACCGACGCGCTCTCCACGCGGGCATAAGACAAGAAGCGCTCGAGCATCTTCTGTGCGTCAACCTTAACGGGCGCCGCCTGCGAGCAAAACACAGTTGCCGCAAGTGCTATCAAAAAAGTTACAATCTTCTTCATCGTAGTTATTTATGTTAGATGTCACCTCGAAAATTTTCTGGATTTTTTATCCCGTGAATTTACGTGAACCTACTTTAGAAACTTGAGTAATTATCACCAGTTGGTGAAAATACAAGGAGAACCGTAATTAGGAATAGATGTAAAAAGTAAATGATCGGAGGAATCATAATATTTCTTTTCAAGTCCGTATTTTACTTCTAAGTTCCCATCATGCAAATATGCTACAAAAACCATATAAATTTTTCGATATTTGGCATGATAATGAAAATTCGTAGAATAATATACAATACCTTGAATTGAGCCATAGCGATCAACAATTGGAACTTCATAAGGATTTTCGTTGCGAGAGTGTCTAAGGCGCCATTCCCCATATTCTGTATCATCATAATATGACCAGCTTATATAACTATTGTTTTCACATGAAAGATCTGTAAAAGATTTTATACCCTCTTCAGTTTTTAACTGAACAGTGTATTTGCCTTTCGAATAGGTGATTTTAATCTTTTTCATCCAAGTATCTTCTGCTGGAGTCCAAACTCCAACAAAACCAATTGAATCATCATCACAGGCATTATTGTTTATCGCTGCCCCCTGCTTGTTGTTGCCTATTGGCCGAGTACGGCCGCCTATTGGTCGAGTACGGCCACCTATTGGGCGAGTACGGCCACCTATTGGGCGAGTACGGCCACCTACACTCTGTTCACTGGCCTCTGTCCGCTCCCCACTGTTCGCTGTTCGCTGTGCACTATTCGCTACCCGCTGTCCGCTAAAACAGTCTGCCGAAGAAATCGCCACCAAAATGACTACAATACAAATAATTATTTTCTTCATAAAAAGTTATAGTTTACCAGTTATCGTTGATGTTGAAATGTGCAATATGCCGTTTCCAGACGCCGGCCAGACGCGGATCCGGCTCTTGGGCATAGGCGGACACCGCTCCCGTTAAGAGCAACACCACCGCCACCATTCCCAACACAATCAACTTCTTCATAATCATTGTAATAGTTATATCTATTTAGTAGAAAAGATTGAATATCAATTGCATCACCGAGTTTGTAGGGACACAATTTATTGTGTCCGCCCCTCCGCGGCACGTGGACACAATAAATTGTGTCCCTACATCCGCAAAATATTCATTTACGGGATTTTACGTGAGATAAACAAGCGTTACTCCTCGCTCCAACTGGTGTAGGTGCTGCCACACGTGGTGCACTTGTAGCCCGCGGTCCACTTGGTGTACTCGCCGGTGCCTTCACACACGCCGCAGGTGATACTTATTCCGCCGCCCGTAATCGTGCCTTTGCCCTTGCAGTAGTAGCATGTGACCTTCTCGGAGAAACAATGAGCCGTCCACGTCAGCTTGCCGCCGCACTCACACTTGCCGTCTTCGCGGCCACTGGCGACGTAGCCCATAGTGAGCGCCATCGCCACAAACAATAAAATCTTCTTTTTCATCTTTGTTTGTTTTAATTGAGTTTTTAATAGTTAATATTGCATCGGCCGGGGCTGTAGGGACAAGGCTTGCCTCGTCCTCCGCCACGCCCCCACATGATTTACCAGTTATCGTTGATATTGAAGTAAGTGTAGTTACCAAAAGGGATAACATAGTCATCTAAAATGTTGCCTTTTGAATCTTTTTCACAACCCCTTTGTTTTTCTATTGAAATCAAACGCCCGCCCTTAACTCTAATGGTATGACTTTCCCATGTACTACTGTACACTCCTTCATCATATTCATTTTTAGCAAGATATACATTAAACGATATACTCCCATCAGAATTAACAGTTATGTCTTCTGCGTCATCATAGTTTTGAAAAGATTGATCATCTATGGTACCGATCTCTTTTACACTGACAAATACCTCTGACCCTTCAATATCAACCCTTATGTATTTATCTTTCTTAATATTGGGACGGTCTATATGTCGTTTCCAAACGCCGGCCAAACGCGGGTCCGGCTCTTGGGCATAGGCGGACATTGCTCCCGTTAAGAGCAACACCACCGCCACCATTCTAAATGCAATCAACTTCTTCATAATTCTGTAGTTGTCTTATTATAACTGAATGGCATATCAGCAAGAGGCCTAAACGGGTGAACTTAAAAACTTGTTGATGTCAAGAATTCCTTGATGATGGTCAAGGTTGTGCCGTTGTTCCCACAACTTGTCGAGAAGTTCCGGTTTCCTCTTGTATAGTTCAATATAAACCTTAAAGGACTGCTCAAGAGATGCACGCAAGTGCCTGCAATCGGCATAGTGGGGATGCCGGAATTTGCCGTCACGCAGCCAGTTGGCAGCGCAATAGTAACATTGGTTCACCGCCCAACACGAGCGGCATAGTTTGTTGTTGGTGGCGGTTGCGAACTGACGATAGGCATCTCTGAGCCGTTCCTCATTAAAGCCTTCAATTATATTACCAAGTGGCAGTGAGCCGTCGGTCTTGTGGCAAAAGTGGAAACTGCCGTCAACACCTATCATTATGTTGTCAAAGCAAAGAGGACAACTCATAAACACGTTCTTTTCTTTTTTATGTGGTGGCAGGCTGGTGCTTATGCCACACAACTTCGACACGTCGTTGACCGGCTCGAGCGAACAGTCGGAGTCTTTTTCAAACTTTTCAATCAACTCATCCATGGCTTTTCCGGTTCTGCGAGGCAAGTCGTTTTCGAGTTCCTCTATGCGTTTTTCCGGCTCACCCACAATGCTATCGAATGGTTGTTCTGGGCTGTATATTACGTTCAGTCCAAGGCCATCAATGAACTCATGGACGAGGCCAATGTTGTTTCCCAGCACTTCGGTGGTGAGGATAAACACTTTCTCTTTATAGTAGTTCTCGTCTTTGTCTTTAATCCTCATCAAATTCCGGAACACCCGTTCGAATGTCCCGTTGCCTGCAAGGTCAACACGGTTCTTATCGTTCTCCTCTCTTGGGCCATCAAGGCTTACAAACAAAATCGGGCGGTGCTTGATAATGAAATCAAGCCACTCCTCTTTGAGAAGATATAGGTTTGTGTTGATTGTGACCATCAACTTCGCTCTCGGTATTCCACAAGTTTCCCAATCCAAATTCTCGTAATAGAGTATAGCCTTCTCCATCACATCCCAATTCAGAAAAGTCTCGCCACCGTAAAATCCGATTGTTGGCGGGAAATTCTTCAAGAACTTTTTTCGGTGACTATCGGGCAACTTTCCGAAAAATTTGGCATATAACTCAAAATAGAAATCAACGCTTCGCTGAGATATGTAGTGTGACATCTGGCGGTCGGTGTGATGTCTGGTGCGCTCAGTATGGGTGTTAGGGCAATAACGACACGCCATGTTGCACCTCTCTGTCACCTCAATCACAAACTTTCGCATGAAAATGTTGTCCCGATAATACTCAATCATATCTTCAATCGCGGCACCACTTGTGTCGAACAATTGCGACAAAGGGCCAGGACACATTACCCCCCTTTGCTCGAGTGCCGTTAATCTCTCAAGAAGATCCAATTCTTCTGCAGTGAGTTCATCCACCACAAGATCTCCTCTGTCTTGCAGTATCATTAGTTTGACCATTGCATCAAAATCATGATGAGTCAGCGAAAAGAGCACGTTGGGTTTAGCGTCATAGATTAAATAGTGCTCCTTGTCAAAATCAAAGACTTTGACCATCGGGAAACGCACTCTTAAGAATTCCGAAAAACATATAGTTTCAGCCATAATTTGTTTGTAATACTTTGTTTGCTTTCTAATCAAAGTGTGGGCATCGCCTGCCAATATTGTACCGCAATGCCCACACATCGCGTTGTCACTTAGCAGTTGTTGCTGGCTTTCGTGCCGGTTGTTTTGCCGGCAGAATCGCCAGCCTTTGTCGGCCATTTGTTAACAAAATTGTCGCATTCGCATGAACAAGCGTCACACGAACACGAACAAGTCGTGACGCCCTCGCCGGCGGTCAGTGCCTGCTGCTCTCTCGAAGTGAGTTCACGCAAGTCTTGAATCCTGTTTGCTCTCATAATAAAATAACTTTGTTATAGGGTTCTCAAAACTCAATTTGGAGCCGCATTGGGAGCAGAACCCTTTTACCCTCCAATGATGCTCATGACTTGTGTTGTTCCGGTTAATAATTAGATCTGTCTCTGAAAGTGATTTTGCCCGAGGGCTTGGTGCGCAGGTTCGGGCAGTCCTTGAACACGTCATCGCCCATCTCGGGATGCCCCTTGATAACGACCTCGGTCAGGCTTGTGCAGCCCTCAAAGGCGTTGTCGTCAATTTCCTCGACCGAGGCTGGGATAACGATGCGCTTGAGGTCGGTGCAGTCATAAAAGGCATACTCGCCGATATACGTCACTCCCTCGGGAATCTCGATCGTTTCCAACCCCTTGCAACCCTTGAAGGCGTAATTTGTGATCTTCTCGACCGACTGGGGTATGACCGTCGTCTTGCAACCCACCACCAACTCTGTATAAAAGCCTGGCTCTCCATAAATGATGGCATTGCAGCCACCGCGCGAGTCAAATTCGCTGCCTTCCTCAACGACGATGCTCTCTATCGGACAACCGCCAAAGCAAGCATACCCCAGAAAGGTTACCGAATTGGGCAGGACGACGCTCTTCAGCCCCGCGTAACAGAACGCGTGGTTATCGATTGACTCCAGCGACGAGGGCAACTCAATGTTGGTCAATGCGGTGCAGCCGAAAAACGCCGCCTCCGAAATTACTCTAATCGTGTTGGGCAACTTAACGCTGCGCAAACTTTTGCACCAATTGAAGGCCTCATAGTCGATACCTCTCACCTCATAGGTCGTGCCGTTATAGACAACTTGCTCCGGGATAACAATATCGCCTTGATATTCTTTCCCCTCACAGGCGCACACCGAGACTCCTCCCATGAATGAGCGATTTATCGAATAATAAATCCCGTCGACCGTGAAGTCGTAGGCAGCCGCAGGGCAAGAGCATACGACAGCCAAAACCGCCACGGCAAATGCACTAAACCATCTCATAGTTATAACCTCTTGTGAATCTACGTGAATTTACGTTTAATCTGTTATATGGTAAATCTTCGCAAATCTATCTCCCGTGAAATTTCGTGAATTTTCGTCTATTTTTTTGTTCTTCTGAACTTCTGTCTAAAAGAATTTCACGATAATTCACGTAAATTCACGGGATATTTCAGCGTTTTGAGAATTTGCCGCAGGCGCGGTCAATCAATGACTTCAGTTCGTAGGCTGACAGCACGCCCTCCTCGCGCAGGTAGTCGCCGTCACGGTTATAGATCACAATCGTGGTAGGCACCGCCTGGATTTCAAAGGCTTGCACGAGGTCGCTGTTGTCGTCCACATCGACCTTGTAGAAGTCGGCGCGGTAGCGGTAGGTGCGCTCCACCGTCTGGAACGTGGGAGCATACGTGCGGCAGGGACCGCACCAACTGGCCCAGAAGTCAAGCACGATGGGCTTGGTCATGTTGGGCACAAGAGTGTTGCAGAGTTCGTCGTAGTCGGTCTCCCGAGCCTCGACAGCGGGCGTCGCCACAAAGAGCGCCGCCACAAAAAGAGTTAAAACAACAGATAGTCTCATAATCATTTCTTTGATTAAAGGTTTTTACTTCAAAAAATATCGGTGCTATTCTCATCAATACTGGTAACCGATGGTGACGCCCACGGCCCAGCCCTTGGCCGGTGAATCCTTCTTGTAACTCCACTGATACTCGCCAAAGGCACTCATAGTGAGGTGATAGGTGGGCACATACATGAACCGGCCGCCTGCCGAGCCACAATAATCCATCTTCTCACCCTCAATCTTGACGAAGCGGCACAGGCTCAACTCGGGCGCGAGGAAATACTTCGTGTCGAACATATTCCTGCCGCCCAAAGGGATATATATCTTCGTGTTGCCGGCAAGCGCCAATAAGGCCGCCGCTTGATTGCCCTTCATCATCTGCTGATACTGCCCGTTATTGTGCAGGATGCTTATAGCCGTCTCGCGGTCAACACCTTGCTGATCCTCTATCCGGGAAATCATCTTATTCATCTTGGCGTAGTTCATGCACAATCCCAATCCGGCCACAATTGAGATAGGATCAAAAGAGATGTAATTGCGGTTGTGCTTGTCCTTGCCATACTGCACCGTAGCGCCGAAACTGGTGCCGATACTGTTTATAATCTCCAGTTCGATGGTGCCGGTGAAGAACTCATTGCCGCCACGGAGGTGGTAGAACTTGGCGCCACCGTTGATATGGAATTGCGCCACAGCGGTATTGCTCATCGAGGCGAGCAGTACTGCCAACAACAAAATCAGTCTCGTTAATTTCATCTGTTATTTGTTGTTTTCATGGTCCTCGGGGTGGCTCCGGCCTAAGGACCGGTTAATTCAAAGGTTTCATTTAGGGCATATAAAACAAACGTGGAGCCAAGTCTGCTGCTCGGTTCCACCACATAAAGGCTCTTGCATTGCCCGGAAAGTCGGAACGAGCAACGCTTGAGGCCCCACGATAATAGTGATAGACACAAGTACATTGTAGGGGCATAATTCATTCTGCCCATTGTACAAAGTACATGGTAGCGAAGTCGGTTACTACTATCAAAGGGGCGTCTTCGTTGCCTCGGTTTTTGACTTTCCGTTAATGAATTTGCAAGATTCTTATGCGGTCAAAACCAAAGCGTCACAGAAAACGCCTGTTCTTATATGTCATTGGTCAGGTGCCTGGTGGCACCATCTCGCCGACAAAGTTACAACTTTTCCGGAAATTAGCAAAATCTAAATACCATAACTCAATATTTTTATCTCGAAAATTCCCGAAAATATTTTTCTCCCGTGAAATTTCGTGAACTTTCGTCTTTTTCTTTATTCTTATGTCGATATTTTACGAAAATTCACGTGAATTCACGGGAGATTCTTTCCGTCTGAAGGCGTTGTCAGGTGAAGGGCCACGAGGCGAGCATCACAGGCCACGAGGCCTGGAGCAGCAGTGAAATGATGAGTGTTACCATAATCGTTAAATTGTTAATCATTAAAAAGGTTTGACGGCGCAAAGATAAGTCAAATTGTTGATTTCCAAAAATTTCCACGTTTCATTTTCGGCAATTCTCCCAAAATGAAACGTGGAAAACAAGAAAAACCGGCAAAAATCACTAATTTTGCACCTCCATTCCCCAGGTAGTCGCCTGCGGCTCCAACCCGGGGCTTTTGTAAAGAAACTGTATCACAATTCATATTTTGGAGATTTAGCCGCCCTAACGGGCGGGAAATCTTTCAAAATCTAAAATAAAATCAAATAATTAATTTTCTCATTTATAAAAACTTAATAGATGTGAGATTTAGAATTAGATTTTTGAAAGATTTCCGCACGCAACGCGTGCGCCAATTATGATACAGTTTCTTGTGCAGCCCGCTCAAGCGGGTTGTGGCTTATGTCTTAATTATTTCACGGGAGATAAAAACGAGATGAAGAATTGGGTATACATAGTTTGCATGGCTCTGGTTTTGGGCGCTTGCTCACAAGTGATAGCACCACCGGGACTAACCTACTCGGAGGTGGCGTTCACCGAGACCCTGTCGTCAATCAGCGCCGACTCGGTGGCCGACAGCATCTACTATGTGGGCACCGAGGACGGCGTGGTGTACCGTTACAACTCGACCACACGCGCGGCCACGCGATGGAAGACGCCCTTCGCACGCATATATAAGGTGGTGCGCGACAGCCTGGGCGCCTATTGGCTGGGCACCATGAACAACGGCCTGTGCCGTTGCCGCCTGGTGGGCGACTCGCTCGTGGTGGAGCGCCGCTGGAGCATGGCAGTCGGCAACAAGGGGACCAATTATTCGGCCTACGACATCTGGCTGCGTAACGACGGCGTGATAGTGGACACCTCCAGCGGACTGATGCGGGCTCTCACGGACAGTTTATCACTGGCCGACAATCGTTCAAGGTGGGCGGGCACCGCCCCGCCCACGGTCAACAGTCAACCTATCGTCCTCGAGCCAATCGACACCCTTGCCGAGGACTTTGTCAGTCCTTACAAGCCATCTCCCATTCCCCCGCCCGATGGAGAAGCGGTGACATCTGTTTTCTACGAGGACGAGGTGACAAACAGTTTCTATTATATCCATGAGGCGACATTCTCATTGTGGAGAGAGAGAGACCTCTCGAGGCATGAGATACCCACACCGCACCCCGTGCCGGTGCGATGCCGCAACGTCATCGTGGGCGACAACGCGCGCGAGCAAATGCTGCTTGTCACGCGCCACGCCATCGTGCACCTTGCCTGCCACCAGAACGCTGTCGCGGGCTACGGCGACGCGCGGCCGGCGTGTGCCGACGGCGGCGACATCTACTTCGCCATCGACAACAGCCTACACCTCATCGCCCGTGGCAGCCTTGACGCACGGCAAATCAAAGACCTCGACAGCGACGTGCGGTTGATGACAGTCAGTGACGGCACTCTCTATTGGATTGACAGCGACAATTTCCTCTACAAGTCAAGCGTCGCTAACCATTATCTGATCAATGAATTTTTGCGGCGTGACATTACTTTAGGTTATCTGAATGTCGATGCCACCGCCCTGGGCAGTGACACGCGCGGCCACGTCTACGTTGCGCTGCGTGACGGCCTGTGGATCCTTGTGGGAAACACCCTGCTCAGGGTGCCGGTACTCACCGAGGCCCGCGGCGACACGCTGGTGTCCTACGTCACCGCCTTCACCCGCCACGGCGACTCGCTGCTCGCCGCCACGCTCAATGACGGCGTGCTGGCCATCGACGGCTACACCGCCACCCGCGTGCCCGGCACGGCGGGGCACGGCGCAATCCGCGACGTGGCCGTCGACACCGCCGGCGTCATTCACTTTATCACCGACACCAAACTGTGCACCCTGCGCGGCGACAGCGTCACCACACGGCCCGCGCAGGGCTACAAGCGGTTGCTGACGGCATGGGGAGGCCTCTACGGCGTGGGAGACCGCGGCATCACAGACCTTGCTTCGCAAGTACAAAGTACGAAGTACGAAGTACAAAGTAATGTTGCGACCGGCGCTCAACCTCTCAACCCCTCAACCGCTGTGGACACAATAAATTGTGTCCCTACAACCCCTCAACGCACAATCTTTAATGACTTGAACTTCAACCCGACATCAACGGTGGTGGCAGACGGTGACATCGCTGCAGCCTGTGGCAACGCCATCTACATCTTCTGCCCGTTGCTCGGCATGACAGGCACGGTGGGCATCGACTGCTTCCCGGTCACTATTCAGCCACAAAATTATATCACCATCCAAAACATACTGCTTGCGATGGCCGCCGTGGCCGCCGTGCTGCTGGTTGCCGTGGCCGTGCTGTGGTGGCTGCGCCGCCGCGCGGCGCGCCGCGCGGCGCGCGCCTCACTCAGCGGTCGTCTGGAGGAGCAACGCGGCGAGTTGGAGAAACTCGCCACCGCGGCCGAGCGCAACCTCCGGCAGACCCTGCGTGACACCGCTGGCGCGCTGCGAGGCGGCTCACTGCGACAGATGGAAGCGCAAATCGCGGCAAACGGCCGCGTTCTGGACGAGCACACCGCGTGCCTGGCCGCCATAGAAAAGCATCGCGGCCGTTTTAAGGCTCTTGACGTCGCCTTGACCCACGACGACGAGTTGGCGCGCGAGGCCCTGCGCATCGCCGACGACACCACGCAGCCGGCCTCCTCGCGCCCCGACCGGCTTGAGCAGTTGGCAGCCGGCGGCGACCTCACCGCGACATGGCAACTTATCAAGAGTAGAGCCATTGCTCTCGCTGCGCGCTGCGATCAAGCCGCGGATGAGGCCGACGACCGGTTCACAACCCCAATCCGAATGACCAAAGAAGAAGTGTTGAACACCTGCTCTGACCGGCAGGCACCAGCGATTGGCCATGCCGGCGCTGACACCGCGCCGACACTCGACGACGCGGTGACTGCGGCGACAACAGTGCGCGACCTTGCCGCGCAACTCAACACATGGCTCTCGCTGCGCCAAATGGCGGCGGCCGTGGCGGTATATGCGTCGAAAGTACAAAATGCGAAGTACGAAAGAACCACACCTGGCAACAAATCGCTGGACGCTGCTGCCACCGCCCTGCGCACCGTCATCACACGACTTTACGGCACTGTGTCGGCAGCCGACCACGCCGTGCATGAGGCGATGGGCCTGAGGTTCAAAGTGAGCGGCGAACCGATGCAGAACGCGATGCTCTTTGCCGTGCTGCTCGCCGGAGCCGACTGTCCGCTGAGCGACCTGCGCGTGGCTCTCCAGGGTAGCGACCAAAGCCTGCGCCGCAGCGGACGCGAACTGGCGGCCGCCAAGCAGGCCGCTCTCCAGCGCCTCGAGGACATCGCCACCGCCCACCCCGGCAGCGTGGCGGCACTCGTGCTCGCCACCCCCTTCCGCCCCGCCGACCGTTAATCATTTCTCACGTAAAACCTCCGTAAATTTCTTTCTCGTAAATTTTCGTTTCTTATCTCCTTTTGCATAAAATTATCCCGTGAATTTACGTGAATTATCGTGAATAAATTTTGATGATAAAACAGAGTAAATAAAATATTTACGGAAATTCACGAAAATTCACGGGAGATTAATTTTCGGAAATTTTCGAGAGAGAAATATCGAGTTGCGGAATTAAGGTTTACGATATTTTACGTGAGAGAGGTAAAATCTTGGCGTGGCGTCACTTGAGGCGGAAGCGGTAGCCGATGGTGAGAGTGACAAGGTTGTTGCGGACTGAGGTGACAGCCGCGGGATTGTAGACGCGCGTCAGGCCGATGTCGGCGCCGAGGCGCAACACGATGTGCCGCAGTTGCACGCCTACGCCTACGGGCAGGCTGAGGTTCACGCCGTGGGTGTGCCCCATGATATCTACTTTGCCGTCGTAGGCTTCCAAATTCCGGTTCGAGAAGGTGCTGAACACCGGCACGTTGAGTTGCAGCCCGGCGTCAACAAACAGCGCGCGCCAGAAGTAGGTGGCGCCGGCGCCGATGCCTAAGGTTCCAATGGTTAGAAGATTGTCATTAATCTCGCCATCGGCATACTTGAAATTGAGCGTGCCACCTACCATCCAGTGGCGATTGAGGTGCCTGTCGAACCGGAAGCCGGCATCAATGACCACGGCGCTGGAGACGTGTCCGGCGGTCTTAACCGACGGGCGGTTGAAGCCGCAGCCGTAGTGGGGTGTGAGCGACCAGCGTGTCGAGTCATTGACAGATTTGTCTGTGGCTTGTGCGGCCACCGCGAACGCCAGCAGTGCCGCCAATATGAATAAAAGACGTCTCATAATTCTACTCTATATGCTACTATTCTTGTGGAGAGATGTCTTCGCCGGTCATCAGGTCGTGGATTGAAGGCGCGTCACTCGTCTGCGTCTCATAGGGCGGTATCATGTATAAGTCCTTCATTCCCGGCGAGGGCGGGTACTGCAGGTGGTCCCAGGCGTACAAGTCATTTGCTGTGAGGACATATAGGCAGACGTCGCGGTTGGGCACGCTCACAAACACATAGAGCGTGTCGTGTGCGGCAAGCATAGAATTAAACACGTCTTGTGTGATGGCTTTGTCCTCGATGTAACTGTTTGCTTTCACGATGCGCCCATTCATGGAACTATGCTCATAGCCATCAATATGGTTGACGATGTGGTCCGGATCAAGTTTGCCGTCAGCGAAAAAATACATTACCTCCACGCTATTGTCGCTTCGGTTGGCAAATCGAAACGTCTCGAAGCCATTGCCACGATCGCAGTACGTCGCCATGCAGGCTAAAGCCGCCGCAGCCACCGCCACTGGCATAAATAGTCGACATCTCATAGGTATCATTTTGATTTATATAATCGCAAATAATAATTCAACATATCTTCATATGTCGGGTCTTCTTTATTGTCCCAGATAACACCATATTTTGCGCCGAAGAATGCGGCAGCCCGAGTTGAAGCATCCTTCTCTATGTAAAAATGTGTGTGTTCATTTTTGTTTATAATAGAGGAAAAAATGCTTGGTACGCCAAAAGCAATAAGATATAGGGGACCATAACTTTTGCTCTGTAGGTAGTGCCCGTATTCATGCATAAATAACTGGTCCATTGTTGGATCAAAGAATCCATTCATGTAGACATCACGATTGTTCTGAGATTTACCGTAAGAACTGGTATTAATGTTAATGAAGTTCCCCAAAGTTATACCATCACGTTTGGATGCGTCCAAGTCAATGACATAAGTCGCACCATAATAATACTCGATTTTGTCAACGTCTGAAAGAGCATTCTTTCCAATAGAGTAGACCAGACCGAGCGCCGTTTGCGGTAATTCAAAAGTAAATCTACTAACCAAGTCACCTAACCCACTCCAAAATCCATTTGACCAATCAACTTTAAAGAGGCCTATCTCAATCTTAAATTCGTTAACCGCCGTTTTCCACGCTGTCTTGAATGGATTTTGACCGGTAAAAAGGCCTTTAAAGAAACCAAAAATCAGTCCGATAAAAAACTCGCCATTTTCATCTCGATATTTCAATGGGTTGTTGAGGCAGTAAGAGTAGCGGTTGTAATTCTGAGTGTTTTCCGGAGTCTGAATTTGTGGATCAGGACTAAGGAAAATGCCGAGTGTGGGATCATAGAGCCGAGCATTCATGTTATAGATGCCAAAATCGCTAAGATACTCATGACTGCCGAATCCCCTATAGAGGAAAAGTGGCTCGTCATCAATGTACTCAAGAGTGGAAGTATCGCGTTGCCTCCCCCATGCGTCGTAATTTGTATGCTGAACTACGTTGCCATCGGCATCTAATATATATATTATGCTACCCACATTGTCGCGGATGATGTAGAATAAGTTCCATCCTCCATTATTTTGGTTGACCAAAGCCGCTTGCGCGTCATATGGAGAGCCACCGAGATATAGAATCTTAGTTGTTGATATTGTGTTGTAATCACAAACCTCAATTGTATTTAGGCTTTGATCGTAATAATTAATAATTTCACTATGATTGATAGATTCCGAACTCATTGATGCTCGACTTCCGTCACCAAAATATGTTAAAATACTTGTTGTTATACCGTTTGATATTGTATCAGGCAGTAACATTGCATTATAAGTTATTGTTAACGGATGTGTTTGAGCCAATTCTCCGAGATTAGACTGCTCTTCTATCTGATATGGCCTATTGGCCGATGTTGTTAACGATCCAACCAAAGATTTGCTGGTAATAGTCCCTATATTATCATAAGCAACAGCAATTTGCCCATCATTGAGCAGACGATTCATACTGTCATAAGTGAAATTCTCAACGACACTGCTGTTATGAGAGTCATATCTGGAGGTCATATTACACGTTGTAGAATTATAAGTATAGTTCATTGAGGACAGTTGTCCTGTGAATCTACCATAAACTTCCTTCTCTATTACTCGATTAGCATCGTCACAAGTAATATTAACTTCGTTTGCACCTAAAAAATAGTTAGTAACCATATCATGTCGATTCACGCCATCGTATGCATATATAATACTTCCGTATTGAGGATTCTCATTGTTTTTTAGACGAATGTCAAACAGAGTACACTCCGGGTTGTAATAGTTATAAACGATAGAAGTAATGGAATCATTATTGAGATGATATTCTATCTCTGAAATGTTACTATTATTAATATAGTGGAATTTCTTCACAAAGCCATTAACATTACTGCAAACAAGCCTTCCAAAGCCATCATAACTATAAATCTTGTATTTGCCATTATTAGGGGTATATAGCGAAGTCAATTGTCCATAAGAGTTATAATTATATGCTGCACTAAGAAGATTATTATAGTTGCGTGAAATCAAGTCACCATAGATGTTGTAGGTTGATGTTGTTGTACGCCCACAAGCATCCGTCTCTATTGATATGTTGCCGTTGGCATCATATGAGAATGTGCGTGTTCCAGCAGATGGGTCACTTATTGAAGAACGTCTCCCATAACTGTCATATGTAAAACTTGTTGTGATGTTATTGTTGATTTTAATAGATGTTGGTTGGCCATCCATTCTATAGACGTAAGAAATTGTTCCACTCGGATTAGAAATATTCTTCAGGAAGCCAAATGCATCATAAGTTTTTGTTGTAGTTATGCCCTCAATTGTGCTTGTAATGGAGAGGCCTTGATATGAATAAGTCTCAACTCGCCCATCAGCAAACGTCTTGTCCACGACTCGATTGAATGAATCATAGGTATACCTATTCCATACATCGTTTAGGTCGTTGCATGGTAAAGACTCTCCCACAAGCCGTCCCTTGTTGTCATACTCTTTAAAAATATAAACATCCTCATCGAGTTTGCCCGTATAAACTTGTTGTATTTCTTGATCTAACTGGTTGTAATAAAAATCTACCATAGGTTTTCCGGGTTCAATATGCCGCTTACAATGTGATGGTTCTCCAAAATTGGAGTTTGCCCAAAACAGAGTATCAGTTATAATTACTCCTGTAGGCAAAATAGTTTTGCGCTTGCGTCCAAACTTATCATATACGTAGGAAGTTACATTTCCTCTTTCATCATTGAGTTGTGTTAATCCATAACTGCCATATGCATAGGTTGAAGTATTCCCTCTTACGTCTGTTTTAGACGTAGGCACCTTTCCGGAAGTGCCTCCATAGGAGAATGTTTCGGTTAAATATTGGTTAGAAGTAAAGTGTTTTGTTCTATGAGTAGTAATACTACCATTATTGTTATATCCAAAAAACTCATATTTTGTAAGGAGGTTGTTTGAATATTGGCGGGAATACGAAAGACGATAGTTACCATTATAACTAAACCGTTGGTCAAAGTAAGTCATACTGGTACCGGTACGCATTCTCGACTTTGCGTGCTTTGTTATCAATCCTGGCAGATAATAATTGTCATTGTTTACATGAGCATATTGAAATGCTTCGTATTCTGTACATAGAGGATCAAGTTTATTCGCTATGTTTGTTATGTTCCCATAGGAGTCATATGTATATGTTTTGGTCTTGGTCGCTTGAGTCGCCTTGTCAAATAAAACATCTTTTGTCATTCTTACCTCAATTCTTTTATCTGAAGTCACATTGATTGTAAAAGTGTAGGTGTTCGTTTGCTGCGGCGTGTTGGCAACAATGGGGATGGCATAATTAGTTGGAGAGAATGTATAATGATATGTTTCATTATTGAGGTTGTCTGCTTTGTCTATTGTATCAAAGCCGCAGAAACCAAATCCTTGCATGTGAAAGACAGCTGTACCATAAGAAAAAGTCATATCTTCTATCAATATACTATTTGTGTGGCATCTCATGGAAGTACATACGTTATAACGCCCAATAAAAGTTTGATATGGAAAAGTGTAAGAAAAGTTTGGCTCATAGTTCGCCGATGGGAATAGCATTGTGTAACTGAAGTTGCGTATATTACCGTAACTATCCACCATACCACTCATGAGGTGTGTTTGTTCCTGTGTCGCTTTATAGGAAAAAGACTTGATAGAACCATTATTAGCTATACTTGATATTGCGGCTCCATTATTTCGACTATAAATATCTGCTATTAAAAGAATTATCGGCAATGTGGATTGGCTGATATAACGTTGTGTTTCAGGCACGGAATGATTACATCTAACCCAATATAATTTGTTTGAAGTTGAGCTATTATAATGATAATATTGAATGATGTCTGATTGCCCGTCTTTGTCAATATCTTGTACTCGGCATACTGGCAAAACTCCATTAAGCTTCATTGTTGAGCTAAAGTTAGTGGTATTGAAACTACCATTACCTATGCCTGTTAAAATCTTTGGATTGCGCTCAACGCCATTATAAGAGAATGGAGTCAATAGTATATCGGCCAATGCATCGCCATTGAAGTTTCCCATATGAAGATTATACCCTTCGATAGAAGTGAGATTAAAAGAATTATTAGTAGCAGCAAGAGACATTGATACAGTGTTATTGGCATTCTTATTGAACTCATAATACTGTGTTTCGGCACTAGTGACTAGTGCTATCTCCATTTTGCCATCGCCGTCATAATCGTAGGCAAATAAGTGGTCAGATGTGGCTGCAAGCGAGAGTAATTGTTCCTCGGTTGATGATATTGTCGGGTGATTAACTATATATTGGCTCATTGTGCCAGACGTCTTGATTATATCGTCATCAATGTCAATGAGACAAACATCCGCATTATAGCCGCTTAATCCTAAAGGAGATGATTCGAAAGCAATTAGCAGTTCTTGTTTCCCGTCCCCGTCGAAGTCGCCTGCAAGAAATGTCTTGTGTCTGACAGATTTCTTTCCAGATTTTGTAATAGCGAGCCAGTTAAACGTTCTAGTAAATTTATGAGTAAACTGACCGAAGACGTTGGTGTATACGTGGATATCAAGACAGTCGTTGTTGTTGTTAATATAGTTGTTCAACACAATTAGTTCATCATCACCATAGTTGTCAACATTTAAAGCAAAAGCATCAACAAAACCAATGCCAATTGTTATAGCTTGGCTGCCAGTCACACCAAATTGGTCTACCGTTGTAGCTGCAATAACGTGTTCCGTTCCATCATATAAACTTTTATACTGATCCCCATCAATATAACAACTGATTTTATTGGGATATAGTATCAACCCATCGTTTTCAGATGAATACTCAAACTTTCCTTTGGCGCAATTAATGTTATTAGGATTGGTAAAATTATAGTAATTAGAAAGTGTGCCGGCGCTTTGATTAAAACCATCGGTTGCATTCTCTGGCTTATAATAATAGAACGATAGGGGGTGGAGTGTACCATCATCAGTACTGGCCAAATCAATTCTTTCTAATGGAGATTTGATGGATGCGGTAGAATATGTAAAACTGTATGTATAGAGTAATGCTGAACCTTGTTTTATCGCTATTGATTTTAATTTGTTTTGAAATAATTCCTCATAACCGGCTTTATACATTGTTGCATAGTCGTTTGCCATTTCATATTCAAAAAGCATCTGCCGGTTTTCACCATAATTGATAGAATATATTTGATGTCGTGCCCCTATAATATTGTATCCGTATGTTATAATATTCCCATCAATAAAAGCACGACTTTTGATAACGTAAACAAAATTGCGCGACAAACCCTGTGTCGAATAGATAGACTTGCTACCATCGGGCCGAAGCACTACAAATTGATTATCTGTCGTTTTAAAGATAACTTTGATATCACCAACTTGTGTCTTGTAATATCGTGAAGTGCCCTCAATATCTTGTAAGATAAGTCGTACGCCATCAAGCTCATAGTTATCCAAAGTATCATTTCTTACGCCACGGCTAATGCTGTCGGTAAAAAAATTGGATCCAGTTCGCTTAATGACGGACAACCCTGATATAGTCCAACCTCTGCCAAGATTGTCAAAACTATTTTTACCATGATATTTTATTGATATACTGGGATTTGTTTCCCACTCCATGGCCATTGGGTTGATTGGCACATTAACATTAACCATGCCGTCATTTGTTGTTTCACATGAGTATGGTATTTCTCCCACGATACGACTATTGTCGAGGGTAAACGATGAAGGAACGTTGCTCACTACGGCATCCGGTCGCTGCAGCGCGGTAATGTTGTTAGACACAGAATTTATACTGTCCCTTACTATTAGAGCCGGTGTACTTTCTAAAGTAGACAAAGCGTTGACATAGTCAAGAGGGCTACGCTGAGCCATAGCCATCACCGATAAGAGAATGGTAACGGCAAGCATTAATGCATGTTTCATAATGTGCTGCGTTTAGTATTTAATAACTTTAAATGTTCTAAGCGTTTCAGATTGTCTCACTGTAATCAGATAGATTCCTGCAGGTCCTATTATTTCTGTAACAGTAAGATTTTGATGGAGATTGCCACGAGAAATCATATCACCTTCAAGAGTCGTAATGGTGTAAAAGGTGGGTTCTCCTGTGTTTATTATGGCTGTTGCTATATTTATGATTCCATTTGTACGCAATGGAAACACCCGAGCGTCTAATTCTCGTTGTTGACACGTGTTTTCAACTTCTATAGGTGTGCGAGAAATCAGACACCCACAACAATCATAATCGTAGGTAAGAAGTGAAATGCCTGCATCATCAGCCAATAGTGGGCAGGCATTAAGTAGTGATGTGAATATTAAAGCCTTAGATAACGTTTTCATATGTCTTGCATTATATGTGTTTAATATTTCCTAAATTCAAGTAACAAAAGTAGTGATCTTTTTCGAAAGATACAAATAAATGTAATATAATTTTAATTATTGTTGTGTTTTTTTTTATGCACGCGCACAAAAAAATAAGCCGTTCGAGAATAGCGGTATTCTCAAACGGCTTATTATCTATGATTTGGATGATTTTTTATTTACACCGCATAATTATATTTGAGTTTCAAATTCTTCAAAGTGTTTATCAGTTCTTCTTGTCCCACTCGAAGTTCCAGATGGCGACACGGTCTTTGTTGCCACCATCGAAGTTGGACGGACACGTGTTAATAATCTCAAACTTGAAGTCACCGGCCACATCAAGGTCAGCCGAGAAATCATACACAGTGCCCTTGACAGCATCAGACTTAGAAAGTTCAAGCGTCTTGACGGTGGCATCATTCTGAATGATATTAATCTTCAAGCCGATGTTGGTATCAGTGAACGGAAGAGCATATTTGAATCTCAGTTTGGTGATACCGCCGGAGATAATCGGAGACGTAACCTTTCCCACTGAAGAGGTGCGGCCGTTGATACAGGGTCCCATGGCAAAGACGCTCGTTGAGCCGGTCACATAACCAATCCAAGTGAAGACAGGATTGCCATCTGTTGTGCCACCGGAGACTACCATACAGTTTTCAGCTGTCCATCCGGCAGTCGTCGTGTACGTTGCATATTTGCCGGTACCGGCGCCACCGTTGAGGGTTTCAAAGTCGGCGCGCGTGGCACTGCTGGGCGTCGGGTCAGGCGTCGGGGTTGTTCCACCACCGCCGGCCTCACCGAATTTCACATCGTCAACACACCACGTGGCATAGTTGGCATCGGCAGTTGCTGTGTAGCAGAAACCAATAAAGTAGGTGCTCGGGTAGTTACTCAGGTCGATGTCTCCACTGGATACCCAGTCGCTATAGGTGCTCGAGGCTGACGCTGTCGCGAACTTTGCGGGAAGTTCAATCTTAATCGCAGTTGTGGGATCGTTGCCGTCCAGCAAATAGCACTTGAGATTACTGGTTGTGCTGCCATATCCGGCAACTTGGGTGCGGAACGAGAGATACTTGTTCGGAGCATTCTTAATGTCGATCGCGGGCGTGATGAGCCAACTCTCAAACGGAGCGGTGCCCTTGTAGCCTGACACATTGGCATAGCCGTTGTTGTCAAAAGAACGCTGATACCATTCTTTGTCTCCCTTCACCTTAATGTTGAGCCAATCGCTCGGCATCGCATTGTCGAAGCCCTCGTATAACTCGGTGACGCCGCCGCTGACGACGCTCACCTTGAACTCGCTGGCGTCGCCACTGTTGCCGGTGATGGCGTTGGTGCCCATATAGGTGCCCAGGTCGCCTCGCACCATCACGCTCGTCTTGTAGACGGCCTCGTTGTCACGCAGGTTGGCCTGGTTGCGGAACGCGGTGCCATCGGGCAGAGCCACGATGAGGCACTTGGTGATGTCGGTCACGTCGGGAGCGTCGGCCAGCACGAGGGTGTTGGCCAGCGTGGTGGGAGCCTGCCACTCGATGTCGGCGCTGGAACTTACGGCGGTCTTCTCCGGAGCGACAGCACCCACGGCGAAGCCGCGGAACCACTTGCCGCTGATTTCCTTACCCTCGGCCTTGGCGGCGAGCGCCTCGGCGATGGTATACGGGTCTTTCTGCAGACCCTTGGTGTCGGTGGTGAAGCCGATGCAGTCGCTAGTGTCGCGGATGTAGAGTTGCCAGGTGTCGCTGCCGTAGAAACTCAACAGACCGATAACGTCACCCTCGCCCATAGGCAGGGGCTCGGCGCGGAAGTTGGCGTAGTTGCTGTTGCGCATCACAATCACGTTGCCCTCGGCGTCCTGGATGTTGCGGTTGGTGGTCTTGTCCTCGGCGCTGTAAGGCACGGTGCCGTCGGCCTCGGGGAACTTCACGCCCACGAGTTTGACCAACTTGCCCTGATACTTCTGGAGGGTCTCGGCGTCGGTCTTGCCCTGGAAGTCGCTGATCTTGACCACCTCGGGCTGGCAGTGCTCGTTAGTGGGGTCGGGCAGGCCGTTGATCTCAACCATCGTCTGCCACAACTCGAGCGGCAGGAAGGTTGCCTCCCACGCGCTGCCGGCCTCATACCATGCGGGATAGCCCAACTGCTGCATGCCGTTGTACTTGCCGATGAACTTGTCCTTGAGGCTGATGACCACCTCCTGGCCCAGACGGTAGGTCGTGTTGAGCGAGTTGGCGTTAATCGAGATAGCCAGGGCGGCGGTACCGTCGCTGATGTACATACTCTTGTAGATGTTGCCGCTCTCGTCGCTGCTAATCACCCAGCCGTGGATCACGACGTCCTCCTTGATCGTGTCGATGTAGTTGCGGGCATCGTTCCAATACTTCGCCTTAAGTTCGGCGATAGTCATGTTGGGCGTGCGGGACGCTGTGGGCACTGCCAGAGGCGGCATGTCGAACTTGTCGTTGCAACCCACTGCGATGACCATCATCAGGAGCATGCTCAGATAGAAATTAAGTCGTTTCATAATGGTTTTATGGTTGTTATTGTTATTAATCGTTGGTTGTTGTTGGTGAAAGGTTTAGGGGTTTAGAGGTTGAGGGGTTGAGCCTCGAAGTGTGCAGAATAAATTCTGCCCCTACAAGCGCTCGGGGAGATTGGTTTTGTCTGCGGGAGACGGCCAGGCCAAGGCCAGGCCCTACATTCATTCCCATTTGCGATAGCAAATGGCTCAACCTCTCAACCCTCAACTTCTCAACCTTTCATAATAATTAGAAGCGAACGCCCACGTTGACGTAGATTTTGAAACCTTGAGCAAAGTAGTACTTGTTGGGGTACTTGCTGGTGGAGAAAGTCTTGTAGTCGAAGCGTCCCTGCTGATAACCGCCGGTCATGATGTCCTTCTTGTTTAGGATGTTGTCGAGGTTGATGTTGATGTTCAACGACGCGCGGCGGTTGAGGTAAATCACGTGGCCGATAGAGGCACCCAGCACAAACGCGCTGTTGAGTTTCTCCTGGGTGGTGATTTGCTCCTGGAGTTGACGAAGTTCGTCCTCGCTCGAGGCGAGCGTCCACAGGTTCTCGACGGTCGAGGCCTCGTGGCGCACGGGCGACAGGTCAACGTAAGCCTTGTTCATATAGGTTCCGCTCACCTCAAAGAACCACATCTTGGGGGCAGCCCAGTTGAGGCTCAACGAGTAGGCCTCTTGCGGCGTGCCGCCCACGTAGAAGTTCTTCAGATAGACGGTTTGCGTCACATCGGCCTGCGAGCCGTTCTCATAACTGCGCGTACCCTGCGGGCGGTTCTTGTACTGGTAGCGGGCGATGTTGGCGGCGCCGCTCAGCGTCAGGCTCGGCAAAATCTTGAAACTGGCGCCGATCTCGATGCCCTTGTACACCTTGTGCACGCCGGTGAGGGCGTAGTTCATGAAGGTGGCGGCCAGGTCGTCGTAGAAGGCGGTGCGCTCGGTGGCGTCACGCTGGTCGGTAAAGAACGCGGTCACCACAGCCTTGAAGCGGCGCAGGCTCAGGGCGTAACTCAGGTCGGCGCTGAACACCTTCTCACTGTTGAGGTTGGCGATGGCGTCGTCCTTGGTGCGCGGCGAGATGTAGGCGTTGTAGGGCAGCGGGGCGTGAGTGCCGTAGTAGATGTTGCCCGTGAACGTGTTGCGGCCGTCCAGTTTATAGGTGGCGCCGGCCTTGAAGGCCACGTTCATGAACTCGTGGTGGCGTCCGCGGCCCTTGGAGTTCTCGGGCGAGCGGCCGTTGCGCATCTTGCCGTCGCGCTGGAAGTTGGTGTAACTGGCCTTGATGGTGTAGTTGATGTCCCAGTGAGCGAGGTTAATCATCACCTGCTTCCAGATGTTGGCGTTCACCGAGTAGATATTGTAGTCATATCCGAAGCGGTCGCCCTTGTAGATCTTGCGGTTGGGGTTGTCCATATCGTTCTGGGCGAGCGAGGCGTCGCCGGGGAAGTCACGCTCGGCATACTGGTCGATGTCCAGCCAGTGGGTGCCACCCAGCAGATCCTTCATGGTCTTATAGTAACTGGCCACGGTGTAGCCGGCGCCCACGCCGCCCTGCAGGGTCACCTTGTCGTTAAAGCGGTGGTTGAGCGTGCTGTTGAGTTGCCACACGGCCAGATTGCTGTGACGTTTCTCGACGATGTAGGTCGAGCCCTTGTCCTTGCCGGTGCGCTCGGCCTCGAGGGCGTTGAGGTAGTTCACCTGATACATACCCTGCCAGTCGAGTTGGCGCATGTCTTCGCTGTTGCGCCACAAGTCGGTGTAGAGTTGATAGGTGTCCGGGTCGCTGGCAAAGTAACTGGGCAGGTAACGGTAGTAGTCCGGACGCGGGTCGCGGGCGTTGTACCAGTTGAGGGCGCTGCTGGAGTAGAACGACTTGTGGAAAGCGATACCGGTGTTGAGCGTCGTACCGGCCTTGGGCGTCCACACCCAGTTGAGGATGGCGGTGGGGTCGAAGGCCTCCACCACGCGGGCGTTGCGCTTCTTGCCCTCTTGCCAGCCCCAGTTGGCATTATAAAGATGTGTGCCGGCCAGGTCGTAGGCCTCCTCAAAGGTCGCGCTGTTGCTGGCGCGCTTGGTGGGGGCCCCGAAGGTGGTCAGCGACAGCGAGTGCTGCGGGTTGAACACCTTCTGGACGGCGAGGAAGTAACCCCAACTATTATAGAACGAGCCTTTGATGATGCCCTCGTGGGCGTAGCGTCCCACGGCGCTGGCGGTGATTGCCCAGCCGTTCTTCATCAGGCCGGTGGAGTAGGTGGCCATGCCGCGCCACTGGTAGTTGCCGTTGGTGTAGGCCACGCTGCCGCGGAAGCCCGGGGCATAGTCCTTGGCAAAGGTGCGGATGTTGTTGGCACCGCCGATGCCGCCAAAGCCGTAACTCGTCGGCTGCAGGCCCATGCCGATTGACTTGGTCTTGAAAGCCTGGTTCATGCCGCCAATCATCGAGTAGTTGAAGCGGCCGCGCATGGCGTCGTTAAAGGCCACACCGTTGATGTAGGTGTCGGTGTACTCGCTGTTGTAACCACGGATGCGGAAGCGCATAAGCGAGAAGTCGTAACTGGCACTCTGATAGAACGGGTTGTCGGTGGCGCCGCTCAGGGTGGCCACGTTCTGGGTGGTTCCCTCCTCGTCCTCAACCTGAGTCTCGCTGAGCACCACGTCGTTGTAGACCGCGTGCTGCTCATCGCCGATGACCGACGACGAGGGCTCGAGGCGGATAGTGCCAAGGTTGTCGATGATGCCGTTAATAATCTCGATGCTTTGGCTGTGGTCCTTGTAGCCGTAGCCCAACACCGTCACCACATCGCGGCCGGCGGCCGCGGTTGAGATGCGGAAGTCGCCTTCGGGACCGGTGGTGACGGCGATGTTCTGGTTGTCGAACATCACTGTCGCTCCAGGCACCGGGGCTCCGCTACGGGCGTCAATCACCACGCCTTGCACACCGGTGTTCTGGGCGAACATCGGCAGGCATGCAAAGAGCGCAAGTAGCATAAACAGTTTGATTTTCATAAGTTCTGTTTGTTAGATTATAGTACTTTAAGATTGTTATTACAATTTTATTAAAAGTTTACGGTTGCCGTCGACCGTTGACCGTTGACCGTCAAGTAAGGATTATAACCATCTAACGATTAACGACTAACGACAGGCGACCGCCACAAAACGCGCAGCGCATAAAACGGTTTTCATGTGCTCGCTGCGGATAAAGTTTTCAAAAGTACACATTTTTTTTGAATTGGCCAAAAAAATGTGAAATTTCGTTGAAAAATCTTCAAAAAATCTCGTTTTGCAGCGATTTTATCCTAAATTCCGCAACTCGATATTTATCTCTCGAGAATTCTCGAAAATTTCCGAAAAAATATTGTATCTCGTAAATTTCCGTAAATCTACGTAAATTTAATTTGGGTGATAATATTCTGTGAATAAAATATTTACGACAATTTACGCAAATTTACGAGAAATTTATTTTCGATAATTTTCGGAAATTTTCGTGAGAATTTTCAAGGTTGCGGATTTTAGG